>JBBQRJ010000112.1:0-11880 GCA_038214955.1 Aggregatilineales bacterium
CAGCATCAAGCCGAGCCAGAAAACAGGCATGGATACGCCGATATTCGCGCCGATCATCGTGCCAACATCAATTGCCGAATTGCGATAGTACGCCGAAATAATCCCTAATGGCACGCCGAGCAGGATTGCAAACAGGAGCGCGGTGAACGCCAGTTCAATCGTGACGGGCAAGCGTTCCGCCATGAGCGCGGTTACGGGGGTGCTAAAGCGAATCGAAGTGCCTAAGTCGCCTGTCAACATTCGCCCCATGTACAAAATGAACTGTTCAGGGACGGATCGATCTAACCCGTTACGAACCGCAAAAGCGGCGCATAGGGCGGGTGTCGCCCTTTCACCATAGATCGCTGTACACGGATTACCGGGGATCGCACGGGAGAGAAAAAATGTCACCGCGAGAATACCCATCAATACAGGAATAGAACTCACCATGCGGCGTAAGATGAATGAACCCATAAAAAACCTCGACAGGACTGAAAGAAATATGAAAAGCAGGACTGAGGACTGAGGTGAAAGGACTGAGATAAAGAGGAATTGTTTTATCTCACTCAGTCCTCAGTCCTTTTTTGACTCAGTCCTGCTCTCAGTCCTTACCCTAGAGTTCTGTTATTCTGTTGCTGGCGGATTCAAGAATGCCTTGAACAGGTATGTCCAATAGGTGAAGCTGCCATCACGTCCAACATGTAACGGATGCGCGGCGTCCCACTGAACGGCATAGGTCATCACAACGTCGTTCGCATCGAACGCCGAGCCATCATGGAAGGTGACATCGGGGTGTAGGCTGAACGTCCATGTCAAACCGTCTTCGCTGGTGGTATACGAATCTGCCAGCGAGGGAACAACGTCTGTGCCGCCAACTTCGTAAGCAAGCAGGGCTTCGGTGATCTGTTCGCAGATGCGTAGGGCTTCACCGTCGGTTTCATCAGCGCAGTAAATCCCTGCTGGTTCACCGTTTTGCATGAAGATGAAGGTTTCGTCATTGGGGTCGCTCATGACGGAGAATGCTTCGTTTCCGAGCGGGCTAACGTGTGCGCCTTCGATAGCTGCGCTAAAGGCAACACCCGAACCACCATTAGCGACAGGCAGCATCGGAACGCGGTCACGCAGGAGGATGTTGACCTGTTCGTACAGTGCCAGACGTTCAGCAGGATCGCTGATGCTTCCGGCTTCGTTCAGCAGATCAATGACTTCTTGATCGCGTTCACCAAACTGAAGGGTGCTGCCCTGACCGAAATGCACGTCAAGGAAGTTGGTTGCGTCGGGGTAATCTGCGCCCCAACCGAGCAAGTAGAAACCGAGATTTCCCAAGTCTGATTCATCGAGGAACGTACCCGATTCCATGACTTCAATCGTCACATTGATGCCGACTTCAGCCAACTGCGCCTGAATATCCTGCGCCACGATACCGGGCTGCGGCAGATAACCGCGCACGACATCACGGTAATTAATGGTGACTTCGACGGGCAGTTCTAAACCGGATTCTGCGAGAAGCTGACGCGCCAATTCGGGGTCATACGCCAGCGGTTCCAGACCTTCGGTATAACCAAAAATTGCCGACGGCATAAACTGACTCGCTGCTGTCGAACCCGGAGGATAGAAGTTATCGACAATACGTGACTTGTCAATGGCATGAGCCACTGCCAGACGCAGGTTTTGATTGTCCCAGGGCGCAATCAAGTTGTTCATACCCACGTAGAAAATATTCAAGCCTTCACGCTCGAACAGTTGCAAGTTCGAGTCGTTGCGAATGACTTCAAAGTCACCTGCACCGGGGTTGTCGATACCATCAACCGCGCCCGCTTGCAGTTCGACCAGACGTGCTGCCGCTTCCGATGCCCAACGGAAAATCATCGTGGGTTCAAACGCGGGTTCTCCCCAATAGCTGTCATTGCGGGTCAAGACAATTTCATTGCCCAGGTCCCAGTTTTCCAGCATGTAAGGACCTGTGCCAACAGGGTTGCGGAATAGTGCTTCACCGCCGCCGCCCGTCGCTTGCAGATGTTCGTAGGGCTGAATGCCCACCGACGAGAACGCGACCTTTTGCGGGAACGCCCCATCAGGAGCGCAGAGGACAAACTCTACCGTAAGGGGATCAACAGCCGTGATCGACTGAATCTCGCCACCATACGAACAATCCGTTGCGGCGTAAGTGATTAAGCCACTGTCGGATGTGGACATCATCGCCTGTCCGCCCACTTCTTGAGCGAAAGCAGGGACGCTCATTGCCAGAATAACAACCAGCATGAGCAGGGATACACGTGCAAACAAACGCATAAAAATATTCTCCTTGTTTTAACATTGGTACGTGAAAGCATTTTAATGTCTTTTCACAAGAACGCAACAATTTTTTGTGCAATTTTTTGTGCAATTTTTTTATACGGTTTTAGAGAACATCGCATCAAATAAATAGAAAATTGTGTCGATAGGTAAAAAGTCCACCATTGTCATTCAAAATCAATGTTACAATTCTGGTATATCCTTTACAGAGCGGAGCAGCTTTTATGTCGGTTGCCGATGATCCCACGCTCCCCCCGCGTTACGTGCTTGAAAACTACCGTAAAGCGTACTTTGTGCTGAATGGTTGCGAACCTGTCGTGCGCTATATGGGTAATCATTGGTACTCCGTCAGCGGCGAAACGGTTCATCGTTCTACCCTCATGGAAGAAATTGCGCGGCTGCGTACACTGGCACAAGCGCAAACCCTCCGGCAGCCCAAGTCTAACAAAAGTGTCATCCAAAAACTGATTTCTCGCCTCAAAGGGCTTTAAAAGGCTCACAAAAGGCGCTGTGAACTCTGGGAGTGTCTAACTCACCTTATGCAGATCGTTATTTCTGACCCCGACCCCTCCCCGAATTCGAGGAGGGGAGCAAGCAGACTCGTGTTTGCGCCCTCGCCTGAATTCGGGGGAGGGAGGCGAGCGCAGCGAGCGGGGTGGGGGTCAAACTGACAGTCGCCGCTATTATTCCCACGATAGAACGTTTCAAAAAATTTGGGCAAATCTTCCTCTACTTTTTCGCGGCGGCAAATTTCATTTTCCAGTGCGGCATTTACTCCCAATTGCTTAAACAACACGCCTCGAATAACGGCAGCAAACACTACGCACCGAGAGTCGCGTATTTCGATCCACGTTTTACCTTGAAGTGCAGGTTTTCGGTCAATGCAAGGTAGACCCTTTATAACATAGTTTATGACAGGTTTCTGTGTAAACTTTTTACCGGGAGTCACTCACATCCATAAGTGGATTGTGAAATATAACGATCTTAATTGTTGTAGAACGGACTCGCTTGTAGAATGGTATGACTAAGGATCATTGAGATGAATGAGAAAATTGTGGTGGGTGATGTGGACTATGAAGAACTGCTTGCACGTTCGCGGAAGCAAATGTTTCAAATACAGGCGCTTTCAGCCCGTCTAGCACGTATCAATGACCTTGCAGCGGCAGTGAGCAGCACGGTTGATGTGGATATCATATTGCGACTCGTGGCTGAACAAACGCAAGATTTACTCACGTTTGATCATGGCAGCGTGACGCTTAAAACAGATGCAAAGTGGATGCTGTGGACACTTTCTGGCGAGGAAGATTTATCGCAAGTGATTGACCCCGAAGATGATTTTTCACTGGGTTATACGATTCGCACGGGCAATCCGCGTCTCGTCTTGAACAAACGGGGCATGGGCATTTTTTCCATGTTTGCTTCTTATCTGATCGTGCCGCTGCAAGGTGAAACCAGTGTCATTGGCACGCTGAATTTTGTCGCTAGGAATCCGCAAGCCTTCGGTATCGAAGACCTGCACATTGCACGGTTGATCGCGTTTCAGTTGGGCAATGCGCTGCGAAATGCCGAACGCTTCCACGAACTGCGCCGCACTCAAGATCAACTGCGCCGACATGGGGAAGAACTGGAAGCACGTAATCAAGAATTAGACGCCTACAACCAGATCATCGCCCATGACCTGAAAGCACCCCTGAACGCCATTTACGGCTATGCAAGTTTGCTTTCGCTGTTTTCGGGCGAAGAATTTGACCAGTTGGGCGCGGTGTACATCAAGCAAATCATCGACTCGGCACAGGGCATGAACTCGATGATCGAGCAGCTTTTATGGCTGGCAAACGCGCAAAACGCGCCTGTGGTGCTTGTGAATACCGCCGCAGTGCTAAACCGAGTATCCTTGCGTTTAGAGCATATGTTTGTAGCGCGGGGCATTCGCCTTGAAATTGACCCTAACCTGCCCCCTGCTATGGGACATGCAGTGTGGGTCGAAGAAATATTCGCCAACTTGGTCAACAATGCCATCAAATACATGAGCGACGATCCCGATCCGTATGTTCGCGTGCGTGGTCAGTGCGAAGGGGCTTTTTGTCGTTACGAGGTTCAGGATAATGGCATTGGTATTGACCAAGACCACCTCAAAAACGTGTTCCAGATGTTTGCGCGGTTCAACCCCGGCGAAGTGGAGGGACACGGACTCGGTTTGAGCATTGTCTCGCGTCTGGTACGGCGCTTAAATGGGACCGTTGGTGTCGAAAGTACGCCGGGAGTAGGGAGCATCTTCTGGTTCACTTTACCCGCCCCAGAGGATGCATAAAACTTAAAATTTGATTAGAATATGAGCGTGTACATCAAAATATCAGGGGCATCGGTGGACGCGCAAACTCTCTTTCAGGAAGGTGTTATAGCTGTACTATTCTACCTGACGGCGGGCATGATCGCCAACATGGGGTCAGAACTGCTCAACCCGTCCAACTCTGACCTACCAAGCATTGGTGCATCCGGCGCAATTTCAGGGATCATGGGCGCGTACCTGATCCTGTTTCCCGGTGCGCGGGTCAACTGCCTATGGCTGATCGGGTCGATTATCCGCGTGCCGATTGCGGGCATTCGCGGTCAAGACCTGTGGCACTGGACGATCCCGATTCCCGCGTTCATCCTGTTGATCTACTTCGCGGTCAGTAACGCGCTGCCCTCGTTTGAAGTCATGCAGCAGGGCAGCGACGTAGGTGGAGTCAACACACTGGCTCACCTGATGGGCTTCCTCGCCTGTTTGCTGGTGCTGTTGTTCGTGCGTAAAGATTTGCTCATTCGCTTCCTTGCGGGGAGGTCGCTGTAAACTCCTACTGTTTCAGAGCGGCAATCTCATTACTTGCAAGAACCATGCGTTCCGAGACGATTCTCAGCATGAGTTCGTGAAAAGCGACGAGCAGTTCAACATCTTCTTCTTTCATTTTTGCAAAACAGTCGGTGTCTAAACGATAGACAACCGTGTCTACATCGGCAATGATGGAAGCGGAACGCGGGGTATGCCGATAAAAGCCCAATTCGCCCACGCTCGTGCCAACAGTGCGCGTATTAAGGCGAATCGGCTTGTGATTCTCCGATTCATAAACGACTGTGACCTGTCCCGACTCGATGAAGTACATATCATCTGAGAGCGCATCCTGATGAATCAAATAATCCCCCGCCGACAGCTTTTGTTTTTCCATATACCCTATCAATCGCTGTGTCAGAACCGGATCAAAGTTTTGTTCCGCCAGTTGAGTCGCCAGCGTGGTCAGCACAGGCATTTCTTGCGTCTGTATAATGTCATCCAACAGACGGTTTTCACACAGTTCCAGCGCATAATCCAAGTCCTGGTAGATCATCGTCTCATCGCCTACCCGCACCCCCATGCGGGCAAGTTCGCGCTGTCCATGCTCAGTCAAATTAGAGAAAATAATCTGAAAATGATGCATTTGCGCTAAATATGCGGCTTTTGAAAAACTGTACACCACCGACGAGTCAAAGTCGATCACCCGCTTGAAATCCAGTATCAGGTAACGCAGTGGGGGTTCTTCGCGCACACGCTGGCGGATCATCTCTAACAGGGTGTTGGCTGTGCCAAAGAATAAAAAGCCTTGCAGTTCCAGAACATAAATGTGTTTGCCCATATCGTTCAAGATGCGCTGATGATACAGGCTGCGCTGGACACGGCTTTTCACCTGTTCGCCCGACAGCGCCCGATGAAAAATCCGTGTTCGGCTGGAGTTAAAGACAAAACTGATCACCATGACGACCAAACCGACGGCGATCCCGACCAGAAAACCGGACAGCGCAATGACGATCAAGATCAACGCTACGACGCCTAAGTCTAAGCGGTTGAATTTTTGCCACCCCTGAATCAACCAGTTGTCCAGCAAATCTAAGCCCATGAACAGCAGCAGCCCGCCCAGAAGCGCACGCGGGATATAAGCAAGCAGCGACGACCCCGCGACCAGTACCAGCAGGCACACCGCAACGATCATCACGGCGACTAATCGCCCACGAGCACCAATTCGCAGTTGCAGCGCGGATGTGCTGAGGGATTGAAAGCCGATTGTCCCTCCCGTGATAGCGGACAAAATATTGGCGATGCCGCTGTAGGTCAAATGGCGGTTTAAGTCCATATCTCGCTGAACGAGCAGTTCAAAACCGGAGAGGTTCAGCAGCAGCGTGATCGCTGTGAGGATGAGAATCGACCCGATATTGCCAAGTTGACCGAAAATTGCGCCCCAGTCTGCTTGCGTGATTTCGGCAAGTGACGGTAATTGCCAGCTTGTACCCTCGGCAACACCGCCGATGAAAAACCCGTTTGCGGACGCTGTTTCCAGTGATGTTCCGCTGAGGATGAGCGCGGCGAAAAAGACGACAAAGCCCGCCACCATGATCGCCGGAAGCGTCAGCGTGTGGTGAAAACGGCGCATTCCGAAGAACAGCAACAGCCCAAACCCGATTCCCGGCAGCCATAGCAGCAGTTGATCGGGCTGAAAGATCGTGGAGAGGGTGTTCAGCGTAGGGCGATCATTAATCATCACGCCGAACGCGCCCTGTGCCAGCAGCCACCCCGACCCCGCGAGAAACCCGCCGATCACCGGATAGGGAACGTAGCGCACGAGGCTTCCCAATTTGAATGTGCCAAGCAGCAGCAAAAACACGCCCGTGATCAGCGTCGAAAAGGCGATGAACGCGATCACTGTTGGCAGGAATTGATCGCCTGTGTTGGCGACGGCAATCATTGAGGTGAGCGAAACGGCGATCAACACGGCGGGCGTATCTTGAATCCCGATGATCATCTGTTCTTCTGTCCAGAAGAGCGCAACCATAATCATCTGTACAATATTGGTGATCAGCACAATCGCAATCCCACGCGCCAGAAAGGGTTCGAGCGACCCTGAAAACATGAGGGTGGCAAGTGAAACCGAAAAAACCACGCGCATCAGGGCGATCACAATGCCGGCAAGTATGGCGGAGACGTGTTTACTGCTCAAGCATCAACTCCCATAACGTGATACTTCACGCTGTCGCCAAACATGCTATCTAGCCATTCCACCTGTTCGCGCATTTCGCTAGGCGCTTGTTCACGCGGCAGCACATGAAACCCCAACCGCTCGTAATAGGCGACGAGATCAGTTTCCGCCAGCAAATACAACGGACGCGGCGCACGTTCCATCAACGCCCGCACAAGCGCCGACGCATAGCCTCGTCCCCGATACTCCCGCCGCGTGACCACGCTGTCTACCTCGTAGATGGTGCCTTCGGGCTGCACCATGCCAATGCAAACGATCTTCGGCTTGCCTTGCTCCATCACTTCTAGCACAAGGAAATAATGCCAGTCAATTGCGTTGGGGTTGAGTGGCGCGGAACGTACCATCTGCTTGATCGTGTCGGCGTCGACTTCCGTCGCCGGACGGATTGTGTAAGGCGTAGACATAGACATTCGCAAATTCTCCCTAAACTTGATGCCCCTCACCCTGCTTGCTTTGCAAGCCGTCCCTCTGCCTCGTAAACGGGGAGAGGGACAAAAAACGTATCATTCTCCCCCTCTCCTCGCTTGCGTGGGAGAGGGGGTTGGGGGGTGAGGGGTTATTCTACCCTACCGCGTCCAATATGGAATCAAAAAGGGGAGATCGTGCGATCTCCCCTTGTCAGGTTCGTTGAGGTGAGTGCTATCCCTGTTCTTCTTGTTCTTCTTGCAGTTCCGGCGCGGGCTGATTCTGCGGCGGAATTTCAATTTCAATCGCCTGCGTGATCAGTTGGCGCAGCGCGGTTTCAGGCAGCGCACCCGGTTGATTGAAAATCATCGTCCGGCTCTTGACGATCATCATGTTAGGGATGCTCTGAATACGGAACGCTTGCGAAAGCGCCGGGTTCGCATCCACATCTACTTTGGCGATTTTGATTTGTCCGGCGAATTCTTCCGCCAACTTGTCGAGAATGGGTGCGACCATGCGGCAAGGACCGCACCATGCCGCCCAAAAATCGACCAACACGGGCAAATCGCTGTTCAACACTTCCTGCTCAAATGTCGCATCGGTCACAGCAACCGGCGCGGTATGAACGATTTTAGTTTGCTCAGTCACAGGGGTATCCTTTGCCTTTTCGGGCTGTATCTGGTCTCGTATTTCTTCTCTCACAGGCATGGGATTATCCCCGACTGCCTTTTCAAGCATTTCAATGACGGAAGGTAAATCCGTCCCCCACGGACGCGCACGGCGCACAACTTCTTGACCACAGTACCACGCTACGAGAATCGGCTTTTCGCCAACGCCGAACACTTCTGCTGCACGGGGATTAGCACGCGGGTCAAGTTTGGCAAACAGGACATCGCCTTTGGTTTCGTTTGCCGACTTCTCGTAAGCGACTCTAAAGTCTCCGCGTAAGCCTTCGCCCGTCGTGACCAAAATCAACGCGGGTTTACTGCCATTCAGAATCGTGTCTAAGTTCGCATCCGTCAAAATAATGGGTTCAGGCATCGCTTTCCCTCAACAAAATTTATCGTCCTATACATAAATACAGACGCGCTGTCTAACGGTTTCTTACGTAAGAAAGATAAAAGATTGAACCACAGAGAACACAGAGATCACAGAGGGAAATTTATCTCTTACTCTGTGTTCTCCGTGTTCTCTGTGGTGAAGGTTTTTTCGTCTTTGATTAGCAATGTGATCGCCGTACACACCAGCGCCCCCGCCGCTGACCACACAGGCGCACGACGCAGCACATCGAGGATGAGTCCCGGCGGGTAGTCGGGGAAGGGATGCGCGTGCATCCCCGTTTTCCACACCATCAGTAACACGGTGATGATCGCCGTTCCCGCGCCGATTCCCGCGCCGACCAGCGCCGCGCCGATCAAGATCACTTGCCTAGGATAACTTTTGCCGCCGAGTCTGCCCGTGAGCATGAAATAAGCGAGGAGGAGCGTCAAACCTAAGCCAGCGATCACCACGGGAAGCACGTTCGTATCTTCAACGCTCATCCACAACAGCAAACTCGCCCCGTACAGGAGCGCGATCCAGCGGGCGCGGTGATGACGCGGCGGCAGTCGCATCACGGCACAGCGACGAGTTCGCGCTTTTCTTTAGCTGGCTCGAAGCGGAACACATGCGATTCATACGGTTCAAAGTCGATGTATAACCCCTCTTTGGTCATCTCGCCGCCATGACGGTTATACTCTCTGTCATCGGTCACATCGAACAAACGCCACGTTTTACCATCTAACCATTTCCAATGGGCGAGATTAATCCGCCCCTGTGAACGATACTGAGTCAGGTTGACGACGATCAAGCGGTACGCGCCGCTGTCGATGTTGCGCCAGCCGTATGCCAGCATATTGAAATGGGTGATGTTGCCGCCCCCTGCTTGCTGCACGTCAAACAAGTACCATTCGCCCTGTTGATAGATCGGGTCGCGGGTTTCTTCGAGCAACCGCATGTAATAGGCTTCCAGTTCGCGCACAGGCGTTTCGTCGGGCTGGCGGGTGATCTGCACGGGCAGTTTGATCGTCCGCCCCGTGAACTGCCCATCATGGAGCAGAGTCGCGCCGGGCAGCGTACAGATCAAGGTGGCAGCGGGGAAACTGCGTTTCGCGCCCAATTTAGCATAGGCGCGGGGTTCATCATGATTTTCGACAAAGCGCATCATGTGTTTCTGGTAGTCGAGCGAGGCAACAAGGTGCTGACGCAGCTTTTGCACATCATTTTCGATGATGCGGTCATACAACACCTTGTCGTAGGCGTAATCAAACCCCTGTTGCAAAACGTCGTATTCTTTATTCCAGTAGACCTCGGCGGTGAACATGAATTTCGGGTACAGTTCTTTCACCGCCGGGATGATCTCGCGCCAATACTCAACCGGGGGCGCTGCCCCGACAAAACCGCGCCACGTATGGGCGAAAATGTCCGTCAGCAGCAGCATCGCCATATCACAGCGCACGCCATCACACTGAGAAGCAATGTCTAACAGCGTCGAAATCACTTCACGGCGCAAAGCGGGGTTAAAAACATCTAACTGGGCGGTATCTGCCCAACCGGGAAACAGCGGGTCGCGTCCGTGCGCTAAAATGGCTTGTTTGCCATCCTTCATTTTTACAGAGAAGAAGTCTGACGGGCGATTCTTGAGATCATCCGGTTTGCCGCCGACAATATAACCCGGCTCATGCACCCACCGATGATCCTTACCCACATGGTTCGGCACGAAATCCAGCATCAACTTAATACCGCGTTCCTGCAACCGCTTGCGGAACGAGTCGAGTCCGCTGCGCCCACCGATTTGCTCATCGACGCGATAATCGCCAATCGAATAAGCAGACCCGATGATGTCATCATCTTTGATGTCGGGGAGCGCCCCAACATATTCATGTTTATATTGGAGCGCGTTTTTGCGCCCCCACGCGCTGCGTTTCCATACACCCATCAACCAAACCATGTCCATACCGGGGCGAATCACGTCGTCCAGTGCGGTATTTGGTACATTGCTAAGGGTGATGTTTTTTTTGAATTTGCGACTGAGAGAGTTTAACCATACCCATGTGTTGATCTGGTAGACGAACAACTTATCCGCCAACATGTTGTGCAGAATCCTTCTGAGAAACTAGAATGAAATCGATTACGTTTTATGAAGTGAAAGTGATTCTAGCACGACACCTCTCACCACTCCCTTAAAAATTCATGGATTATATAGAAAGGTTACAAATCAAGGGACACGGCGTGACATTTTGCAGTATTCTCGTGATATATCCAAAACTTCATCTGTGATCATCGGTCAAAATACCTTGCAAAATCATCTCACGACCCGTTTACCGCGCCTCATCGTGCCATTGGCGCTGTTGGTGCTAACGCTGTTACTGTGGCTTCCTTTCGGCTTTAACATCACTTGCGTGCTGGATGGCTGGCACGCGATTGCCAATATTGAATCGGGTTTACCGTGGGTGCCTGCTGCCAGACCACTGCTCCCGCTGCCTTTCATACTCGCTTATCTCATAACACCGGGCAGTTTTGTGGGTTTCAACATCATGCTTGCATTTGAATTTTGGCTCAAGGCATGGCTGTTTTACCTTGCACTTCGACAACTGCGACTACCCGTCAACTTCGCATTCGCGCTCGCGGCGCTGACCCTACTTTCCCCGATTGACCCCTTGTTTTTCTATCTCTCTACCTACACGCTGAACACCTGCATCATCTTTTATTTGGTGGCGCTGAACGGTCTGCTGTTGTTCTGGAAGACACGCCGCCCTAGCGCGATGGCGCTGGTTTGGATTGGTTTAAGTTTGTGCGTGCTGACCTATGAGGTGCTGTACCCGATCATCTTTCTAACGCCCCTGCTGCTTTTTAGTCGCGGCGCTCGTTTCAATCGACGCTTTATCACCGCCGCGCTGATGTGGCTTGTGATTCCAATTTTCGGCGCTCTACGACTTGCGCTCCTAGCATTGAGTTCTTCCGTCGATTTTCAATACCAGTCTGACCTTATTGCACAAGCACCCGCCTTTGATTCGATGATCGGCGGTATTGGGCGCGTCTATATCCATACGCTCCTTGAGGGCTGGTGGATGAACCTTGCGCCAGCGACACCCTTATGGTTAGCAATCGCGCTGGT
>JBBQRJ010000113.1:0-11856 GCA_038214955.1 Aggregatilineales bacterium
GCGGGGGCAGGGTTATTATCTACTTAGCACATTCAGCGGGGAGACTATTCGTTTCAACGATGATTATACATGGGAAATGGTCGATTAATTTCGCAGAGAACAGCATCGTATAAGAAAGAGGGTGTTAGTTTGCTAGGGAAAATCATGTCTTACGCATTACCAACACGCGGACGCCGAACAGTCGAAAGGGCAGGGCTGCGATCCACTTGATCTGGATCGCGGTGGGTATTTCCCGTCTGCCAATGGTGTGGTAACCGAAACGCCTGTAATAGGCTTCCATTTTGTCCTGACAGAGTAGATAGAGGGGGCGACCTGCCCGCGCTTCGAGCGCATTAATCAAACCGCTGGCGATACCGCGTCCGCGATACTCCGGTAGAGTCACCAGACTGCCCAACTCCTGACAGCCGGGATATTCTTTGATCTGCCCGATGCCGACGATCTGCCCGTCGATTTCTGCGACCAGAAAGTGCCGCCAGTCGAGCGTCGTTGGGTCGAGGTTTTCCTGTCTGACCATGTGCTTTATCTTTGCCTGATCACCCATAACTGCCTTACGAATGCTGTGCGTTGCCATTCTGTCTCCTATGTACAATGATACTTTCTTAAATCGAATGTATTATCTTGGCACACTGTAAAATTTCAACCGAATTGAATCTTACTTAACCGTAAAAGGAGCGCATTTTGGAGAATCAACTCGCAGGGAAAGTAGTCATTATTACAGGGGCGAGTTCCGGGATAGGGGCGGCAGCGGCGCGTGCGTTGGCACGTTTGGGGTGCAAACTGACACTTGCTGCCCGCTCGGTTGATAAGCTGCGTGCTTTAGCAGAAGAACTTGGCGAGTCGGCTATTGACGTGCCTACGGATATGGCAAGCACAGAAGACGTAAGCCGGATGGTGTCTGCTACCATTGAGCGGTTTGGTCGTGTTGATGTGATGTTCGCTAATGCCGGAGTTTATATTCCGGGACAATTCGCGCAAGATGATCTCGATGGGCTGACCCAGCTTATCGACGTGAATATCAACGGTGTGCTGCGCTGTATCCATAAGGTGCTGCCACACATGATCGCTCAACAGTCTGGAGACATCCTCGTCACGAGTTCAATTTCTGGAGAGATCGATCTGCATTTTGAACCTGTTTACAGCGCATCAAAACACGCTGTCACATCGTTTGTGCATTCGCTGCGCCGTCAAGTTGCCGCTTCTGGCATTCGTGTAGGCTCGATTGCGCCGGGTATTGTAGCGAACGAATTATGGGGCTATACGGATGCCGAAGCCATTGATCGAGATGTTGCAAAGCACGCCGCGTTACGCTCTGAAGATGTCGCAGAGGTGGCAATCTTCATGCTTTCACAACCGCGACATGTCACGATTCGGGATGTCGTGATTCTGCCGCAAAATCAGGACATTTAAGCATTATCTCCTCAATCTTGCTAAAAGGGGCATCTCTTGTCCCTTTTAGACCACTCTATTGATCTCTTCATTTATCCTGTTAAAACGCTTTTAAACAGAATAGCAGAATCTCGGACACGGCATAAATGCATAATATATGGCTATTTATGAAGGCGCTTTGACAATTAATTAAGTTGTTCATATACTCTGGTGAATTGAAATGGAGGCGTTTTTGCGAATTAGACTCTTGAAACCCATGCTATTTTTCTGTCTTTGGTTAACTTCTGCGCTGATCGTTTCGGCACAATCAGAGGGAGTTCAGTGGGCTGTCTGGGATGCACTGGACATCAGCACGATTGGCGACGACAACAGCGGATCAACGGTTGCCACGAGCGAGGCTATGATGTCCCCCAATGGCGATGCGTCGTTGATGATCACGCCAAGCGGGACGAGTCAAGAAACCAAGATTGCTGTGCCGCTCACGGGCGCAGACCTAGCAGAATGGGCAGACTCTACGACTCTGGAACTGTCGATCACCTTGCCAGAGGAAAACGCGCTCAACCCGAACACCTTCTTTTTGGGCATGGCAGATGTGACAGGCGGCGCGTTCGCATGGGTGGCGGGCGTTTTTGGAGAAGCCCAAGCCGCTTCCGGTTGGACACAGGTTGTCTACCCGCTTGACCCCGCGATGCGCGATCTCATTCCAGATCACGACTATATGCTGTTCTTTTCGTTTTTCAACGACAATGGCGGAGTCAAAACCGCGCTCAGTGAACCGTTCTATCTCGGCAATATGTACCTCATAGCCGCGCCCGAAGATGTCTCAGCCGATGAACCCTATCGCCAAGAAGTCGAATTATTGCTCGGCATGGATGAGGATGAGTTTGTGGATGCGGTTGCCCGCGAAACGTTTGACTTTTTCTGGCTGGAAGCCAACCCCGAAAACGGCTTGATCAAGGATCGCAGCACGCCGGACGCGGTGGCGAGTATCGCGGCGGTGGGCTTTGGCTTGGCAGCAATCCCGATAGGCGTGGATCGTGGTTGGATCAGCTATAACGAGGGTTACGAACGCGCTTTGACTACGCTGCAAACCTTTATCAGCGGCGGCGTACAGGGCGAACGCGGTTTCTTCTACCACTTCGTCAGTATGGAGACGGGGGAACGGGCGTGGAGCAGCGAACTTTCCTCCATTGATACGGCGCTGCTGGTCGCGGGTGCGTTGGTCGCGGGCGGATTTTTCGAGGGGACAGAAGTCCAGACGCTTGCCGATCAACTGTACGCAAATGTGGAATGGGATTGGATGACTGGCGGCGGCGATTTCCTTAAGATGGGTTGGAAGCCAGATACCAATTTTATCAATGCGTCGTGGGATCACTTTGACGAGAGCATGATCCTGTACGTGCTGGCGATTGGCTCACCGACTCACCCCATTCCGGCTGAATCGTGGGATTTGTGGCGTCGTCCTGTTAGGGTCAACGGCGGCTATATCTACCTCCCCGGCGAACCGTTGTTCGTCTATCAATATCCGCTGGCGTTCCTCAACCTGCAAGGGTTAGAAGACCATTACGCGAATTACTGGAACAACACCACATTAGCCTGTGAACGCAACTATCAATTCTCGATGGACAGCAGTGACCATTTTGCGACTTATCAAAACGGTGTGTGGGGACTCAGCGCGTCCGATGGACCTTCCGGCTATCGTGCTTATGGCGCGTCGGAAGTCAACCACGATGGCACAGTTGCGCCTTATGCCGCTGCCGCGTGTTTGCCGTTCACGCCAGAAATCGCGCTCGAAGGGATGAGAGCGGTCATGAGCGAGTACGGCGCTCTGGCTTGGCGCGAGTATGGTTTTGTGAGCGCGGTCAACGAGGACGAGAACTGGTATTCGCGGGATCACATCGGCATTGATCAGGGTGATATTCTGCTGATGCTTGCCAACGCGCAAGACAGTTTCGTGTGGGACTTGTTTATGGCGAACCCGAACATTCAGAATGCGCTCAACGCGATGGGATTTGTCGAAAGCAGCGGCGATCACGCCATCACGCCCGCGTATCTGACTGAGGTCACAGGGCAGTAGAAAAGCAGGACTGAGGTAATCTCAGTCCTTTCTTTCGTCGTCTACAAACCCGATTTTCGCCAGCATCGGCGCGATTTCAGGGTTGCTCATAAACAGTCGCCACAACAAGCCTGTGCGGTTGTTCTCGATCATGATCACGATAGGCGCTTGATTCAACCCCATGAAAATGGGCGATAACCAGTTTTCCGTCAGGTTAATGGCATCCCGAAAGCCGTAAATCCCCCACAGTTCAGGAACATGGTCAAGCGTATAACGCAGCATGTTCATAGACAATGCTGGCGTGTACGGGAAACTACCTAATGCGCCCGTCGGCGTCATTGTGCCGTTGTCGTTGTTCTCATTCGCTTCGTGCGCTCGATACCCGATGTGATCATCGCTGGCGGTCAACCCCCAGAACGCATCGCTGTAACCCCCATAGCCGCCGGGATTAGCGACGCAGTACCGGTGATTGATCAATGCGATCTGGCGGTTGTTGTCGAAATAGTTGCAATAGCGATCTCGTTTGCCGCGTGGGTCAAAGCCCAAAAACGAGTAGTGGATAAAAAACAGAGGTCCGCCAGACCCAACACCGACATCCAATTTTAAGCCATAATATTCTTCGCCGTTGGTGTAGAGATTGCCCGCGCTGGTTTGACCCCAGTTTTCGCGGTATTTACGGGCGACCTCCGACTGCGACGCCCACCCCCTATGATAGAGTTCGGGCGGGGCAGGGTGGGTCGGTGATGCAATTGCCATCAGGTAGACAATCAGGGTTTCGTTCCAACCGATCAAACTGTGGTTGATATGCCATCCGTAATCTGGCGACCAATGCCACATGAGGAAGTCAGAGTCCGGCGGGTTGCGACACCAATTCCATTCGACCCCTTCCCAAAGGCGCGTGATCGTGTCGCGGAGTTGACGCTCGTCGTTCGTGTCGTGGTCAAAGTATTGGCGTGCGGTCAGCAAGCCCTGACACATGAACGCCGTTTCGACCAGATCGCCGCCGTTGTCGTACTTGCCGAACAGAGGGATCGTTTTACCCGTGCGCCCGTCCATAAAATGCGACCAGACTCCGTGATAGCGATCCGCCTTATCGAGAAACGCCAGCGCGGTATGCATCCGTTCAACGGCTTGCTGGCGCGTGATGAATCCGCGCTCCACGCCGACAATCCATGTCATCATGCCGAAGCCCGCCGCGCCTAATGCGACCAAATTGGGATCACCGGGGATCGATTCGAGCGCGAGTCCGGCGTCGGGGTGTGCGCCTTCCCAGTAATAACGAAAATGTGCCTCCTGCGTCATGGTGAGTAGTTCATCATCGTTCAATGCGCGTGTGATTGCACTGGCTACTGCTGAGGGAGCAGACTCTTGATAAGCCGCGTTGACGCTGGTGATACGGAAATAAGTGGTTTTATGTTCGTTAACAGGCGTTGTGAAGCGATTGAACGTCGGATTTTGAATGCCGATGGGTACAAAGTTCATGCCGTCGTCTGAACGATAGACCATGATATATTCGACAGCGGAGTCGGTGATGTCGTCCCACACCAGATCGACGTGCGAGTCATAACCGTGCGCTGTCAGTCCGGTAGGCGCTTGAACTGGAGGGTTGTCATCCAGATGACGTACCTTGATCTCATCAAGATAGATTGTGTGGGGCTGATCGTCAGCGACACTCTGTTGAAAGATGATCTGGCGCAGATTTCCGAAATCGCCCGCAGACGCGAAGGCAGCGAACGGGATTTTAACGTGTACCCATTCGCTCGTTGGGAGTTGTTCTACAAATTGATTCAGGGGCAGCGCGGGCGTCTCACCGCCGGGTTCCAGCACAAGTTGAATCGTGGGGAGGGCATCATCGACGATCCCCTGTTCGGCACACATCCATAGGCACAGATGATCACCCTCAAGGTGCATGTCACGCCCGCGCCAGCTTTCGACATGGATTTCGGCTGTCCAATCACCGCCGTATCGTGACCGCCATGAAAGCTCAAGCGCGTTGGGTGGGCTGATCCAGTGGGATTCAGTGACAGGGAGTCTGTTTTTGATGGTTTTGAGTTCGCTTGGAGCAGTGACGAGGGTACGCGACTGGCTGTAATTTTCAGAAGTCAAACTGTTGTCAAAGACGAGATGTGAAAAATAGTTATTGTTGAAGTTCATTTTTATATCCTTGCCACACTATTGAGCCGACAGTACACGCTTTTTTCGTTCTCCACCAGAGTTGGTGAAGATATAACTCACCTTACGCAGGGTGTCAGTTTGACCCCCACCCCGCTCGCTGCGCTCGCCTCCCTCCCCCGAATTCAGGGGAGGGAGCCAACAGGAGTCTGCTTGCTCCCCTCCTCGAATTCGGGGAGGGGTCGGGGGTGGGGTCAGAAATAACGATCTGCGTGAGGTAAATTAAGAAAGGTGATGTTCGATGATTCGGCAATTTCTGCTCTACCTATCGGCGGCGAAATGGGCGCGGGGACTCGTCACACGGTGGGGCGTGGCACGAACCGTCTCAATGCGATTCATCGCGGGGGAGACGGTTGAGGATGCGCTGACTGCCAGCAAGCAACTCAACGATCAAGGCTTGCTCGTCTCGCTCGATTATCTGGGCGAAAGTGTGGAAAGCGCAGCCGATACCGAACAGGTGGTCAGCACCTACCGCCGCCTCATCGACCTGATTCAGCAGCGCGGCTTAAAAGCGGGTGTCTCGCTCAAACTGACTCATCTGGGCTTGGACATCAGCGAGGACTTGTGCGTGCTGAATTTGCGAACGATCCTCTCGGACGCGAAAGCGCGGGCGATTCCGGTCACGATTGACATGGAAAGCACCGCCTACACCGAAAAAACGCTGCAAATCTTCCGCACCATGCGCCATGAGTACGATTTCGACAATGTGGGAACAGTGATTCAAGCCTACTTGTTCCGCACGGCAGACGACATGAAGGCGTTGGCGGGCGAAGGCGCGACGATCCGGCTGTGCAAAGGCGCGTACCTCGAACCGCCGACCCTCGCCTTTCCCGAAAAAGCCGACGTGGATAAAAATTATGTCGATGTTATGCGCGATTATCTCGCTGCGCCGCCGCCCGCCTTTTTGCAGATCGCCACGCACGACGAGAATATCATCCAGACGGCGGAAGAAATTGTTCGCACAGCGCATATCCAGAATCGCACAGAATTTCAAATGCTGTACGGCATCCGGTCAAGCCGCCAGCTTGAACTCGCCGCCGCTGGATTCCCCGTGCGCGTCTATGTGCCATTTGGTGAGGCGTGGTATCCCTATTTCATGCGCCGACTGGCAGAACGTCCGGCGAATCTGTGGTTTTTCGCCCGCAGCTTCTTCAGACGTTAGCTGATGATCGCTAGATTTGTTCGTTTTCGGCTGATGCTTCTGCTCATCGCGGCGGCGGCGATCCGGTTGATCGTGCTGCTGGCGTTTCCGGGTGTGTTCGCTTTCGAGCAAACGGGCGCGGTTCACGGCTCTGGCGCGTTCGATACCTACGCCGTCAACCTGATCAACACGGGCATCTACGGACTGACTCCCGGCGTCCCTGATGCGATCCTCCCCCCCGGTTACAGCCTATTTCTCACGGGCATTTACAGTCTGTTCGGGCGATCTGCGCTGGCGGTAGGTGTGGTTCACATCACGCTAGACCTGCTGTCGATCACGATGTTGGTGGAGATCGGGCGGCGCTTGTTTCGCAATGCGTGGATCGGCTGGATCGCGGGCGTATTGTACGCCTTCTACCCCTATTTGATCTTCCAGAACCTCACGCTGATCGATACGCCGTTTTTCATGGCGCTGTTTTATGCATTGATCCTCGCGCTGATCGGTTTACGCGAACGGACGCCGCTAGATCGCACAACGTGGATTCTGGCGATTCTCGCGGGTGTGCTTTTAGGGTTGACGGCGCTCGTCCGTCCGAACGTCGTCCCATTCACGGCGTTCGTGACTCTGTGGTTTTTGTTCAGGCGCTCGTTTGCCCAAACGGTGATCCGGCTTGTGCCTGTCGCGCTCATCAGCTTGATGGTGGTGTTGCCCCTGTTTGTGCGAAACACGAACCTGTATGGCACATCGGTGACGTTTTCGGTCAACAGCGGGTCAAACTTTTATCAGGGGAACAACCCGCAGACGATCCCGTTTTTGCGGGCGGGCTATGATGTGCAGTGGGTGACGCCGCCAGAGGACATCCCCGATTCGCCGGAAGGGGATCGGCGCTGGTACGCGATCACGCTGGCGTATTTGCGCGAAAATCCGTCTGTGATTTCTGAACTGGCGTGGGTCAAGTTTCTAGCGTTCTGGAGCATCGACATTTTCCCGCGCTTCAATCCGGTGGAAGGCGTCGTGCCGCCGCTGGACGCGCAAGGAAATTTGCTGCCAGAGGAGGTTCAGCTTGGCGGCTTGCCCGAAGGCGATCCGGTGGGGCAGTATCAGACGCCCCTATTTGACCAGATCGGGCGCGTGATCCACCGCGTCTATTTTGGCGTGCTGCTCGTGCTGTCGCTGATCGGGATCGCGCTCACCCGCAAACAGTGGCGTGACGTATCGCTGCTGTGGTTCGTGCAGATCACCATGACGCTGACGTATGTGGTGTTTCACCCATCCACGCGCTACCGCGCCCCCACTGATCCGCTGCTGTTTCTGTTCGCCGCATTCGCCGTATATGCGATCAGCCAAGTGAGTTTCAAGCACATCAATAAATAAAACTCTTAACTCGAAATATACAAAACAGGTTTATAATCGAAAATACAATATAAATGCGCTATCCTTTATATACTATTTTCACGAAGGACTCTTTCATGCGTACACGGTTTATGCTATCTCTGCTCTTTGTTTTTGCTTTGATTTTTTCGGTCACTCCGGTATTCGCGGGGTCAATCAGCGTGACCGATTTTAACGATGCCGGACTCAACTGCACCCTGCGCGAAGCGATTGCCGAAGCCAACTCGGTTGGGGCGGGCGGCGCTTCGTTAGGCAACGGGTGCAGCGGTGCAACCGCCGGGTCGAACACGATCAATCTGCCAGCGGGGACGTACACGGTAGGCAGCCAACTGCCTAATGTCACCACAACGATCATTATTCAGCCAGGTGGGGCGGTGACGGTACAGGCGAACGCCAGTCCGAACACGGCAACTTACCGCGTGTTCCGTGCGACCAGCGCCACCGGAAATCTCACGCTGAACGATATGACGGTGCGGCACGGCGGCAATTCGGGGGTGTTTATAGATGGGGGCTGTGTCCGGGCGGATACCAGCGGCACCCTGACACTGGACAACGTGATTGTTGAATATTGCTATGGACGATTTGGCGGCGGCGTGGGCGTGCTGGCGGGTACGCTCACGGTGACAGGTGGCAGCATCATTCGCTTCAACGAGGTGTCACGCGATGGTGGGGGGATTGATACGCAGACCACGGCGGTCACGGTCACGGGTTCGACCATCAGCGATAACCTGAACGCCAACCCTGCTAACAACGGCGCCGGCGGAGGTCTGTCCGCCTTCAGCCCAACCAGTTTTTCGATGAGCGGTACAACCATCTCGAATAACAGCGTGGGGTCGGCAACCGGGGGGGTGGGCGGCGGGGTGTATTTTTCTAGTTTCTCTGGGATCACGGGCAGCATCACGGGGAGCGTGTTCACTGGCAACAGCTCAAGCGGCGCAGGCCCCAACCGAGGTGGCGCGGTTTACCATGTTGGCTCCGATGCTTTGAATATCAGCAATACACGCTTTGAATCGAACACGGCTGAGGTCGGTGATGCTATTTATCATATTGCATCAGTTGACATGAATATCACGTCATCGTGCTTCACCAACAACGGCGACACGGCAGTCTTTGATACCGCTACCACCAGCGTCATCACGGCGAACGGCGGCGGCAATGTTTTGCTCTCGAACTGGTGGGGAACAAGTTGGGGTCCACGCATCACGGGAGTTGCCAGCAACACAAGCAGTTACGTTTCCAACGGCGACAGCATCAACGGCAACGGCGCGACAGTGGTCAGTAACACGTTGGTCGATGTTGGGCTGACGAGCAACCCGACGGATCAATCCCAAGCGCCGACAGGGGCATGGTTGACGACCGCGCCCTTCGTGGCAGGGGCAACCTGCCAGACGTGTACAGCGGTTAGCTCGTTGGGTCACGGGCGCACTTGTAGCTAACCCACCCCTCAATCCCTCTCCCCGCGCTGCATGTAGACACACGCCGGGGAGAGGCTCAACAAGCAGTATTTGTTATTGATCACCTACTCATCATTGATCACCGAATCTCGAATAATCGAAAAGCATTAGCAATTGCTAGAGATATTGACTCTTTGACAAGATGCCTTATGATTATAGTTATCTCGATTTCCTATACACCTTAAGGGATTAACTGTGAACAACATTGTTCCTACAGATCACATTGACAGCAGCAATATCCGTAAAGCATGGCATGAAAACCAATGGTATTACGGTGTGGTTGATATTATTTCAGTCTTGATCGACGCAGATTTGAAAAAGGCGAAGAATTACTACTACGTTCTCAAAGGACGCTTGAAGAAAGAGGGTAACGAGTCCCTTACAAACTGTAAGCACCTCAAACTTCAAGCCGCTGATGGTAAACGATACATGACCGATGTCATGAACTCAGAAGAAATTTTGCGCCTCATTCAATCAATACCATCACCGAAAGTCGAACCCATGAAAATGTGGTTGGCGCGTATTGGGGCGGAACGGCTTGAAGAAACACAAGACCCGGAGTTGGGCTTGTTTCGCTCTCATGAGCGGGCGGTTGAGGAATATCGCGCACAAGGGAAAAACGGAGAGTTGGATTGAGGCACGTATTGAAGGGGTCGTTACCCGCAAACGCTTTACCGAGGCAATGTCACGCGCCATCATTCAAGCGCCGGACACCATCTTCTTAGAAGCCACCGACAAGTTGTACAAAGGACTCTGGGATCGTACAGCGAGCGAATTAAGACGCGATTTGAAAGTCACAAAAAAGGCAAATATACGCGATCATTTTGGGAAATATGCGCTTATCTACACCAAACTTGCTGAGGAAGTATCAACAGAACGTTTGGGCAATATGGAAACCGTTCCATTTGCGGTAGGAATGGAGATTGTTTGGGAAGTAGCCAAAATGTTTGGTAAACAAGCGAGTGAATTGGCGCGAGTCTTAGGCTACAACCTTGTTACAGAACAGCCGTTGCTGAAAAAATCGACAACAGACTAATCACTGCCGCGCCCCGACTGATCCGCTATTTTTCCTGTTTGCCGGATTCACCATTTTCTCAGTCGTTCATTATTGCGTTAATAAACAGAGTCGCGTATGATAGTAAGGAGAATCGTTATATTTCTAATTGAGGCATCATGACAGCTCAGCAAGTGTTTCGTAATACTATGGTTGTAATTCTAACCTTTGTGGGGGCTTATGCGCTGTTTTTAAGCACCCGCATCATCATTGTGCTGCTGGTGGCTATCATTGTTGCCTCTGCGGTTCGCCCAATGGTTTTATGGTTGTCTAAAGGTCGAATTCCCTATGGACTAGCCATTTTGCTGGTGTATCTGGCGCTGATGCTGACTATTTTTGGCTTGCTGATTGCCGTGCTGCCCCCTGCCGCGAATCGGCTGGCGGGCTACATCGAAAACGATAATCGCCTTGCAACCCGCTTGATCGCAGCGCAGAACTGGTTTGAAACGACGATTGAGGAACGTTTCGATACCGATATTCAACTGTTGGATGAAGATGGCATTCGTGAGACGGTGAACACGATTATCGTGCAACTGCGCGAGTCGATCCCCGCGCTGGCTGGCGAGTTTGGCGGTCTGCTCGGTGACTTTATCCTTGTGATTGTCATGGGCGTGTACTGGCTCACCTCGCGTGATACGACTCTGGATTTCCTTACGTCGCTGTTCTCGCTGGGGCGGAAGGCGCGAATCCATGAAATCTTCAAAGAGATTGAAGGCACGCTGGGTTCTTATGTGCGCGGCGTTATGCTGGTGGTGACGTTCGTCGGTGTGGCAAACTTTATCTTGCTGACTCTGTTCGGCGTGCCGAACGCGGTCACGTTGGGATTCATCGTTGGCGTCACGACGGCGCTCCCCATCATCGGTGGGTACATTGGCGCGGCGTCGGCGGCAATGCTGGCGCTGTTGAGTTCTCCGCTCCATGCCGTCTTTGCAATCATCAGTTTTGTGCTGGTGCAGCAGGTCGAAAACCATTATTTGACGCCGCGAGTCATGTCGAACAGCGTCAAACTCAACCCCATCCTCGTGATCCTTGTGTTGTTCATCGGGTTCAGCGTGGGCGGCGTGGTGGGCGGTTTGCTGTCTGTTCCGCTGGCGGGAACGTTGATGATCCTCGTGCGGCATTTGCTCATCGAGCCGAAACGTGATGAAGTCGCTTCTCATGTGCCGGTCAAGGGCGGCGGCATTTTGCTGTCGGGTGGCGA
>JBBQRJ010000114.1:0-11849 GCA_038214955.1 Aggregatilineales bacterium
ACGAGATCGGCTTGATGGTGCGGCAGATCGTGGATGGTTTTATTTTCGTCCACCGAATCAGCGGGGTGGATAACCGCATTATGCCCGCTATGCCTGTGATTGTGCATGGAAGGCGTGGGCTCCCCGGCATTGTGGCGACAACGCCGCCGCATTTGCTGAACGGGGCGCAAAATCGCTACCTGACGTTTGACGAACTGGTGATCGATGTGGGCTTGCCCGCTGCCGAAGTCAACGAACTGGTGCGCTTAGGCGACTTGATCACGCCGGACGCGCCGATGATCGAACTACAAGGGAGCAAAGTTGCGGGCAAAGCAATGGATGACCGCGCTTGTGTTGCCGCTGTGACGGCGTGCTTACACGAACTGCAAAACTTACATCATCGGTGGGACGTGTATGCAACGGCTACCGTACAGGAAGAAACGGGTTTGATCGGCGCGATGACCGCCGCTTATCACATCAAACCCGATATTGCGATTGCGCTGGATGTGACGTTCGCGCCGCAGCCGGGAGTCGATGTAGACAACACCCGCGAAATGAACGGTGGACCCGCGCTCGGCGTCGGGGCGAATTTTCATCCCGGCTTGAACGAGAAAATCCGCGAGACAGCGCGTCGAGCAGAAATCAAGATGCAGGAAGAAATTGTCCCGGCTGGCAGCGGCACGGATGCATGGTCGATTCAAGTGGCGCTGCAAGGCATTCCAACGGCGCTGTTTAGTATTCCTATTCGCAACATGCATTCGCCTGTTGAAACCGTTGATCTGCGGGATATTACGCGCACAGGTCGGCTGATGGCACAGTTCATCGCTGACCTGGACGCGGATTTTTTGAGCGCGATTGAATGGTCTGACCTCAAAGTTGACGCCACGTAGCATCCTCAAAAGGGACGATCTTGCAGATCGTCCCCTTCTTAAACAACCCCAAATTAAAAAACAACTATACTGATTTGTAAGACGGGTTGTGCATTCTTAGATTCACAGGAGAATTGCAGCATCATGGTTCGCCAACGCCTTAAACTAGTTTTTCTTTTGTGCCTGTTTGTCTTATTCCCTCTGGTTGTTTCTGCACAAGACGACCTCCCTATTGATGAAAATTATACGATCTCGCTTCCAAAGAGTTGGGATTGGGAAAGCGCCGATCCTAGTCTCGGTTATTTTGTCACCGGGGATATTTATGCGCTGCTTATTGTTGATCCCGTCGAGTTAAGCGAGTTTGTGGTGGTTTCCCCGAATGACTTGATAGAGACGATTCTTATTGAAGCCTATTCGGTGCTGTACGATGGCACTATGCCGCGTGCGGCGGATATTGAGCCGCTCAATGTGGAGGGACGCACGGGGGCAGCGTGGAGCTATGTCCTCGAAGAAGACGACCTCGTGGGATTGTTCATTTTGCTTGAAATGAGCGACGGTACGTATGGCGTCATGGATATTTATGCGTATACGGACAGCTTTGATGATCCTGAATCCGAACTTGAGGATGTGATCAGTTCTTTTGATGCTGTGAACGCAGTCAGCGGCAATCAGCAGCCCGCGACGGGGGAAGCCTGTTTAGTCGCCACCGATCAAGCGCGAACCATCGCCTTGCGCGTTGGACCCGGCGAGAATCGAACGTCGGTTGCGTTCCTGCCGGTAGGGGTTGAAGTCGAAGTGACAGGCGTCTTTGTCGAGGATGATGGCACGGAATGGTTCCAACTTAACAAGGATCAAGCCGCGCCGCAGTCTGCCGCCGCTGAATTGTGGATGGAGCGCGGGGACGCAGACGAAACCGGCGATTGTGACGCGGTTGGAAATGCCTCCGCGCCGCCGATTGTACCGATTGCCGTTGTGCCACCGACGGCTGCACCGGGCGGCGGGGGTGCCGCACAGCCACCCGCTGCCGGGACGATCACACCGACAGGCGGCGAATGGACGCTGACTCTCAACCCGACGACGAACGCCTCTTGTCTGGGGGGACCCAATGTGCCAATACCCTCGAACGAGCTTTTTAGCCAGATGGTCTACTATTCTTTCGTGGTGAACGTCACGGGCGGCATCACAATGGAAGGCGATTTCCTAGCACGCACGCCGGGGTCGAATTTCTTTCAAGGCTCATTCACTTTCGATGATGGCAGTAACAGTCAACTTCGGTTGACCTTCAGCAGCGCGACCTTTGCGTCGGGTTCGCTGACCACAAACTTCACCATCGACGGTACGGCGTGCAGCGGTACTACAACGTTCAATTTCAATCGGTAAATACAGAGATTGTCAGGGAGGAGCAGCCTCCTCCCTGAAACAAAATTTATTAAAATGACATATACTTAATTAAATTAAGCGTTCGGTGTGAACGCGCTGAGGGGGAAATTTCGTGAGTTTTATGCGGGAGAACATGATGTTGACTCCTCTACGTAAGCTGATAACGCCTCCTTTTTTTCAGGATGAAGAAAAAACGCGGGTTGGACATTTACTGTACTGGCTGGTGCTGGCACTCATCCTGATTATATTTCTGGAAGCTGTGCTGCTGTGGGTTGCCGCTCCAGAAATGGTTTCTACCTTCTGGATCAACGGCATCATTATTCTCGTTGGCAGCCTTCTGCTGTGGATGACGCGGCGGGGACGGGTGCGGGAATCCGCGTTCATTCTATGTACGATGCTCTGGTTGCTTACCGCGTATTATCTTTCGGTCAGCGGTGGGTTAGAGTCGCCCGTTCTGGGGGTTTTGGGGGCGCTCGTGCTGGTCGGTGCAACCCTGTTTGGCATATGGGGGGCTGTCGTCTCTACCGGATTAACCGTTGTGCTGCTTGGCGGCTTGCTCTGGGCAGAGCGTGCTAACTTAGTGGAATGGCATTACGCAGCCCCCACGCAGACAAACATGCTGGTGATGAACGGCGCGATGTTCAGTTTTCTCGGTTTTCTCGCCGCGATTGGCAGTTACAGCATGAGTAACGCGCTGGGTCGCGCAAGACGCAGCGAACAGCGTTTAGCAGAGCGTAACCTTGCATTGGAACGCGAGATTGCGGAACGTAAACAGGCAGAACGGGCGCTGCGCGAAAATCAGGAACGGCTCAATTTAGCGATTATGACTGCCGGGCTTGGCATCTGGGAATGGGATTTGCTCACCGACCAAACCAAATGGTACGGGGAAATGTTTAAGATTTACGGGATCAAAAAAGCGGACTTCACGGGTAAAGGGTCAGACTATATCAACTTCACCCGCAGCGATTATCAAGAAACACAGCGCGAAAACATTCAAAAAGTGCTTGACCAAGGAATCACTCAGGAAGATTTGTTAGTAGGCAAGCGGTTCTCATTTGACCCGAAAGAACTGTGTATCGTGCGCCCCGATGGGAGCGAGGTCTTTACTATGGGGGATGCGATCACCATTGTCGATCAAAGCGGAACCCCGCTTCGTATGCTTGGGGTGACGCTGGACATCAGCGAACGCAAGCAGGCAGAAGAAGCGCTGCGCGAACACGAGCGTTTACAAAGTGCGCTCGAACGAGAACAAGAGATCAACACGGTCAGAACGCAGATCATGCGAACCGTTTCACACGAGTTTCGTACTCCGCTCACCATTATCAGCATGGCGAGCGACCTGCTCAACCAATATTTTGATCAACTACAAGTGGAACAACGTAAAGATAAACTGAACACCATTCATACTCAGGTTAATGTATTGAATGTCATGGTTTCAGAAATTTCGAGCGCGGTCTATGAATTGTTCAACCAAACGGGTTTCAAACCCGAAGAGGCTAACTTAACGACAGTCTGCCAATCGGTGATCAAGGAATTGCAAACGACCCTAGGTGAAAAGCATCGGCTTAAATTCGTCTCTGAACCGCCGACGGTCAAGGCAACCGTTGACTTACGGCTGATGAACCGCATTTTGATCAATCTGCTGGCAAACGCGATCAAGTATTCGCCAGAAGGCAGCGAAATTTGCCTCCGTCTCTCGGTTGAAGGCGGGCAGACGGTGATCAAGGTTCAAGATCACGGGATTGGGATTGCCGCTGAGGATCAAAAGAAGTTATTCGAGCTGTTTTTTCGAGCAGGGAATGTGGCTGAAATCAGCGGGACGGGCTTAGGGCTAAACATCGTCCGCGATTGTGTAGCGATGCACGGCGGAACCATTACCGTAGACAGCGAACTCAACAACGGCAGCACGTTCTGGGTACGACTGCCTATGCTGTCAAGTTAAGGGGCTTCACCCCGCCCGCCAAGCATAAAAAAGACGCCTCACAGGGATGGCGTCCTTTCAAAGCAATGCATTATGGGGCGATCCAACCGGATCGCCCCATTTTGTTTATTAGCTGCCTTCGACTGTCCCCTCAGGAGTGGGGATGTCAGGCACAACCGGGGCTTCGGGTTCTTCACCCTCGTCCGGGATTGGCGCGTTCACCGAGTAGTTCATCGGACCGCTCCAAACGCTGTAACCACCTGCGGGACCCCACGCTTGCACCCACCAGCGATACGCGCCAATGTCGTTCATTGCGACACCGGTCATCGCCGTGCAGAAGCCGCCAGCGCAGATCGAGTCGGAGAACCACATGTCGAGGACGTGACCGTTCGGTCCGCTCACCCACACGTAGTACCAATCCGCTCCCGCAACCGGGTTGAAGATGAAGGTCGGAACATCGCCGGGGTTCAGGCTGCCGTTGGGCGCAACTTGCGTTGGCGCGGCGGGCGGTGTATTCACAGTGAAGTTCGTGCCAGCAGTCCAGGCGCTAAAGCCGCCGAAGGAGCTGTACGACTGCACCCACCACACATAGTAGCCTGTGTTCAGAACAAACGGTAGGTTGACCGTGCAGATGCTGCTCATATCGCAGATCACACTGTCTTGGTACCACTGATTCCAGACCGTGCCGTCTTCACCAGCAATCCACAGGTAATGCCATTCGGCAGTGCTGTCGCTTGCCCATGTAAACGGTGTGTTGCCACTGACTGCACCCATCGGTGTGTAAGGTGTCGGCGTCACTGGCGGAATTGCCACAGTGAAGTTCGTGCCAACTGACCATACGCTGTAACCACCGGTGTCGCTCCACGCTTGTACCCACCACGTGTATTGACCACCCATGAGGCTTAAGCCGAGGTCAGCGAAGCAGTTGTAACCGTCGCAGATGACAGCATCGTCGAACCACATATCAGCGATGTGTGTGCCGCCACCGGGTCCGCTGGTCATATCTACCCACAGGTAGTATTCGTCAGCGCCGGGTGCGTCTGTCCACTGGAAGGCGGGGTTCGTGCTGGTTGTGCTGCCCGTTGGGTTGATTGGCGTGGGCGTGGGGGTTTGCGTCGCAACGGTAAAGACTGTTGGGATGCTCCACACGCTGTAACCACCCTGAGCGTGCCACGAACGGATGTAATACAGATACGAGCCTGTCGGCAGGTTGAGCGTGGGCGTTACAGCGCAGTCATTGCCCGCGCACACCAAGCCGCTGTCATACCACTGGCTGAAGAATTCAACCGGGGTTCCGCCATTATTGGTGAGGATACGGAGTTCGTACCACTGTCCACCCACGACGGGATCCCATTCAAACGTCGGGTTACCGGTGAATACATCGCCGATGGGCGCTTGGGGTGTCGGGGGCATGGGCGGTACTGGAACGGTGTCTGTATCGGTGTTATTCGACCAATCCGGGTCAACAATGCTGCCTTCATCCGCAGTCGTAGCGGTCAACGTTAACAGCCCAACAAAGTTCGGGTCAACGTTGAGGTCGAAGTGTGCCGAGAGCATGAAGCCCGATAGCAAGTAGTTCGGGAAGTCGCATTCGACTGAGCCGCCGACAGGTTCGCCAGAGTGCGTACAAACAGCGTCACCACCGATATACGATACCGAGTCGGGCAGGTCTACGAAGATGTCCGGTACGGCGGGGTCATTGCCAAGATTCTCGACGCTGACATCCACGCCCACATCGCGGCTGTACCAGAAGTCTGGATCAACAGGTGTGGCGTTGATTTCTACAGCGAGGTCTGCCGTATCGAAGTCGAGGCGGACAGTTTCGGCGCGGCGGAAGTTTGCACCGTCGGCGTTCTGCACGCTTTCTTCGTTGTGGTGATGGATGAGCAGGAGCTGTGGCGTAGGATCGCCCGCTTGCCAGTTGCTCACGTCATAGTCGAAATTGATGCTGTTGCCAGCAACGTCATTCACGGCGGGTAGGGCGCTTACGCCCGCGCCATCGGGAACGGTGTCGATGATCGGGTTCGCCAGATCGTAGTACATGATCGGCGTGGTATCGACCACACCCCAACTGCGATGGAATGTTTCGACGTAGAAATTGAAGTCGGTATCGCCCACCGGGAGGATTCGGGTGTTACCGCCGCCATAGCTGGCAGTCGCACCGGGGAGCATGGGCAGGACGATTACGTTGTTGTGATACAGGTTGGTTTCAATTTGCGTGGGTGAGAACCAATTCGGGAACCCATGCCCAAAACCACTGCCAGAGCCGGAATAGCGCCAGAAGTTGTTGAAAATGTCCGACACCGTAGCGTTCGATGTGGTGGACTGCGAGAAGCTGATGAAGTTATCCACCTGCGTGCCGAAGCCGTCGCCCAACGTATCGACGTAGATACGGAACGACAATTCGTTTAGCGTGTCCCATTCAGCCGCCGTCGTAATTGCAAACGAGACGAGCGTGCTGCTGTTGGCGCTGCCAGCCGTATTACCGCCCGCTTGGTCAAAGTTCGAGGCGACACCGACATATTGAAGGTCGGCTTCGGGCAAACCAATATAGTCGCCATCACCAACCGCGTCTACGCCTGTCAGTTGATACGCGCTAACGAGCGATTGCACGTCAAACGGTAATGCAGCACCGGTGTTGACGCCTGTTCCGCTCAATCCTACCGACCCGCTGCCCGTCTCGCCGGATACATCGACTTCCGTCGAGGAGGCGTGCATTTCGCTGGCTGCATCAAGCGCAGCATACAGTGACAGACGCAGCGGCGTTGTTGCGCCCGCCGTGGGGGTCAGTTCGAGCAGTGCGCCTTCTTCTGTAATCCAGAAGCGAGCGAGCAACGTTCCTGCCGCGTTTGGTTGAGCCGTTTGCTGCGTGACATCGGAACGGTTATGCGGCTGAACCCCCGTTGCGGGCATGTTCATCGTCAGCGTGACCGTCACATCTTCAGAGTCCATCGGCGCAACCGTAATGCTTGACGGGCTGACGGTGAAGACAGCGCCATTCGCATCCGTGATCGTGTCAATCGACAGATTGTAGGTGACTGATACCGCGCTGCGGTTAGCAATCGTCACATCCTTCGTCAGTGTAGACATCACGCCGGGCATGTATTCGACATTCCCGAACGAGACGCTGACGACATCAGGACGATAGGTGTTGTAGGCAATCACTTGATTGCTGAACGCATCCACTACATCTACACGACCTGTTCCCATACGCTGCGGTCCCACACGCGGGCTTCCGGTCACGTTGAAGGTCACGTCGTTGTTGGCGGTGTTCATCATCAACGCCTTGATTTGCAGCGTTGTCCAGCTTGCATAGGTCGGGTTGCTCATCAACAGTGCGGCGACGCCCGCGACATGCGGTGCTGACATCGATGTACCGCCGAGAACCTGTCCGTTGATCCCGGTGCCTGATGCGGTGCTAAGAATGGAACCGCCGGGACCAGAGAGGTCTGGCTTGATACCATTTTCGCCATCACGCCCAACCCCACGCGAGGAGAACGACGAAATCGCATCCGCAAACGTGGCATCGATGCCTTGCAGCGTGGGGTTAAATGTGACCGTTGCCGTCGCAATATTTGCGGCAAGCAGGTCGCCCAACGTGCTGGTGATCGAAACGCACGGGATATACGGCGTGACTGCCGTACAGGAGAGGTTCTGGAAATCGCCGGGGGAGTTACTGACGACGAGCAAACCAAGCGGCTTGTTCGGGGTTGCTCCACCTGCGGCTGCCATCAACCCGACAGAACCGCACACGCCTGTGAATGTCACCATAGCGATACGGTTTGCGGGCCAGTTGGCATAATTGGCTGCTGTACAACCTACGCCAGTCGGAATGGTGATCCCGTAAGGACCAACAATAGCGTTCGGCGGCGCACCAATCGAATTACGCACCGCGTAGTTGCCATTGGCTGTCGTACCGGCTACCGTGATTTGCGGGAAGTCACCGTCAGAGACGCTGGCAACCGCTATACCGGCGGGTGTTGAACCGGGCGAACCAGAGATGAAGTGCGTATCAGAGCTGTTACCGGTAGACATGACGACCAGTGTCCCAGCCGCCGTCGCGTTTTGAATGGCGACGATGTACGGGTTGAGGAACGGATCATCACCGTTTGAGCCGGTGTGCGAACCCAGCGACATATTGACGACATCAACAACCGGAGAGTGAGTCCCTGCCACCGCATCATCGAGCGCCGCCAGCGCAAAGCCTGTCGCACCGTAGCAGCCGAACACGCGCAGCGCCACGAGTTGGGCTTCCGGCGCGACGCCGGGACCAATACGCATTGCGCCGAAATTCACAGCGGCATAGCCGCTCGTGTAGGTTGTGCCATCCATGTTGACGCCGTAGCCCGCCGCCGTACCCGCGACATGCGAACCGTGACCCGTCGCTACCGCGTTCGGCACGACGCCGAAAGTCGCGGCAAGGTCTGCCGGAATGGTCGTACAGTCAATCGGGTCGGCATCAGGGGTCGGTAAATCCACTGCGGGAACGTTGGTTGCGCCGCCAGCCGTGCTGCCGCCATTATAGAGATCGCCTACATAGTCCCAACCGCCAACGACCTTCGGTCCGGGGTAGTTGGTTTCATCGCCCACGCCGCCGACTGCATTACGCAGGTTCGGGTCGGTGGGCCATGTGCCGTCACCGCCGAAGTTGCGATGACTATAGTCGATACCGCTGTCGATGATCCCAATGACCACGCCTTGACCCGTGTACGCGCCGCCAAACGTGCCATCCCATGCGGCAGGAGCGCCGATGAAGGGAACGCTGGTCTGGTGTTCACGTTCAAACAGAGCCACAGGGTAGACGTTGCGAACGTCAGGACGCGCACGCAGGACAGCGACATCGCTGTCTGCAATAGCAACCATGAGTGTGTTGATCACGGTGTCGGTTTGTTCGAGGACTTGGAGATTGATCCCCGCCGCCGCGATGTTCGACAGGAACGAGAATTGTTCCGATTGAACGATTTGGCTCTGCGAAGACTTCATTGCGTCGGCAGTAGCGCCGCCATTTTCGCCGCCCGAACGTGCATATGTCACTGCTGCGGCTTCTGCTTGCAGTTCGACGTAAACGAGAAGGCGACCATCTTCCATACGTGCCGCGTCTTCAATGATGGTGCGGTCAATACCTTCTTGAGCAAGCACCGATTCGTCTGGCGTAAATTGAAGAAGTTCTGGTTGCGCGTCTTGCGCGAACCCCGTTGCGCTTACGCCCAATAAAAAGACCAGTAATAGCGCAAAAAAAAGTTGGAGACGCTGAAAACGTCTATTCATAGAAACGAATCTCCTTCTACGTACTGCTTGAGAGAATCCGAAAAAACAGGGAGGGAATGTCCCTGTTGATTCCAAATGGAGAAGTGTAGTGGTAGTTCTGTCACAGTGATGAACATAACACTAAGTGCGCTCACGTATTCTTAAGATTATACGGGAAATTTGGTAATCTTCAAAATTTTTACAAATTTCACATTAGCCAAAATAGTCTTTTATACGAATAAGCGAGACGACAAAACTCAAAAAGACCAGTTTTGTCCCCAAGACCAGCACCAGTAAGCCCACAATCAATGTACTGAGATTGCCCGCTCCTAATGCGGCGACAATGCCCCCAATCCCCAACACGACAATGAGGCTGCCCAAAATTAAGCCTGTGTCCAGACTCATGCGGTCAGCGAGTGTTTCCCAGAACGGTGTCGTCTTAAGCAAGCCCATTTTGCTGGCGTACAAACGCGAAAGTACGCCGAAAATGACGATCTGTGTTCCGATCAAGATGGCGATGCTGAACAATAATTGTGCCGACAGCGCCCGATTGAACGGATCATCAATGGGGGCGGGGGAGGTGAGCAGCGTCACGACCAGACCGATCACGCCAATCAAGGTGAGCAGGGAACCGGGTTGAATGAATATCCATGTTGGACTGAGCAGCAGCATAAACTTGAGGTGACGCCAACCATCGCGCCATGTGCGTAAATGGGGGCGGCGTGAGCGTCCATCCGGGTAGTAAGTGATAGGGATTTCCGTCATGCTCAGGTGATTGAGGGCGCTTTTAGCGACCATTTCCGTCGCAAATTCCATGCCCGATGTTCGTAACCCCAGCGTTTGAATGGCATCACGGTTGAAACCGCGCATTCCACAGTGGTAATCGCTGATTTGCGTGCGAAACAGCACGTTTCCAATGGCGGTTAAGACCGGATTTCCCAACCAACGATGCAGCGGGGGCATTGCGCCGGGGAGGATTTTACCCTTCATGCGCGTACCCATCACCAGCGCATAACCTTCGCGCAGTTTTTCGACAAACGGCTTGATCGCCGTGAAGTCGTAGCTGTCATCGGCATCCCCCATGAGGATGTATTTGCCTTGCGCCGCCGCGATTCCGCCGATCAAGGCTGCGCCGTAACCGCGATGGGGTACGGGGATGACTCGCGCTCCGCATTCTTCTGCCAACGCCTGCGATCCATCGGTGCTGCCGTTGTCGGCAACCACAATTTCGCCCGCAATGCCTGCTTCTTCTAAGGAGCGCCGCGCCTTGATCACGACAGTCTGAATGGTTTCCGCCTCATTGAGACAGGGGATCACAATCGACAGTTCGATTTCAGTTTCCGAAACCACTACAGGTTGGGTTTGGGTGGAAATCATCAAAATCGGCGCGAGATACCCCTCGCTTTAGCAATGGGGAGGAATAGCGCCTTTTCTCCTTTCGCGTAGGTGTATCCGTCAGAATGATGAAGAGTTGTGCAAGCCGAGTGCTTTACAGTCACTTTCCCGCCGATGGTCTTGATGTCGAAAGTCCCCGTTGCACGGCAAGCAAGTCGCCCGACATGCCGCCCGGCATATTTACCTAACTTCACATCAGCCTTCACCCGATCTCCGGTCTGAAAGCCAAAATGCCGTTTCTGACGTAGGCGATGTCGTGTTGGAAAACCGTATTTGTCAGTTCGACACATCTGCCTTGAACCGTGTCCTGCTGCGATGATCGAAAGGTAGGGTTGATCTGGCTTTAAGTAGACCTTCTCACCACTCTCACCGACACAAGCCGCATCAATCCAATGTGTTTTCTCGTAGTTTTGACGAGTGCGATTGAACTTAGTCCGTCCACCCGTTCCAATTTCTACCTCTAACCCCGTCAGTTTCAGACGATTATAGAGCGTCCATCGGGTCGCATTCACCGCCGCCGCGTCTTTCAGTGGCAACTTAGCTAATTTCTGTATCTCTGGATGACCAAATTCTGCGGCTGTTTGACTGCTTTTTTTCTGATTGCAGTCATGACATGCGAGTGTTAGGTTGCTGACTCGGTTCGATCCACCCCGAGACTTGGGATGGATATGCTCAATTTCCAAGGGCAACGCTTTCGCTCCACAATAGACACATTGACGCCCCCACTTTTCGAGCAGATATTCACGGACTTCAAACCCCTGTAACTCCCCTTGTTGATACTCCACACCGCTGATCTCAGCGTTTTGCAGCCCTTGGGTGTCAAACTTGACCAGTTCTTGGGCAATCGCTGTCAAAGGGCAGGCGCGGTTCAATCGACAAAACCACGTCCAGATATTCTCAATGCGACTCAGGAGGGGGCGGTAGCCAGCCTTCGGGTCGGCGTCGATTGGCGAACCGTGCCGGACGATAGCGCGTATGTCTCGCACGACGACCTCTCCTTAATGCGCTCCGACTATCAAGCGCCGCCTTGATCTGCTGTCCACGATGTGCTAGCACAC
>JBBQRJ010000115.1:0-11749 GCA_038214955.1 Aggregatilineales bacterium
GCGACGGTTGAAGTGAGTTCGTTGTATCGTTACTCCAACGAGCATTGGCGCTTCACCCTGCCGGATGGCAGTCCCAACCCTGAGATTGTTGAACAATGGGACTCGCTGACCGAGAACACGCCGAGCAGTCACGCCGTCCAACTGCGTGAAGTGCTGGACTCGATCACCTTAAATCAGCGCCCGCCCGTCAGTAGTGATGAGGCTCGGCGCATCCTCGAATTTGCCGCCAGCCTGTACAAATCGGCATTGACCGGACAACCCGTGTTTCGCGGCGAAATTACGCCTGATGATCCGTTTTATCACACCATGAACGGCGCAACAGTGGAGCGTTCCGAATGAGCATTGGGATTGCAGCAGTCGGTTTACAGCATGGACACGTTCACAATATGGTTAAGGCGCTGCGTGATGCGGGCGCGACTCTGCTGTGGGTCTACGAACCAGAGAGCGAACTCGTACCGCCGTTTGTCGAAGCCTATCCCGAAGTCAAAATTGCCCGCACATTGGATGAAGTGTTGGACGACCCCGCCGTGCATCTGGTGATCGGTACGACCAATCCGGCTGATCGCGCCGATCTCGGTATCATCGTCATGCAGCACGGCAAAGATTATGCCTGTGATAAACCCGGACTCATCTCGTTCGATCAGCTAGAGGCTGTACGGCGTGTGCAAGCCGAAACCGGACGCTTCTACGCGGTTCATTTTGGCGAACGCTACGACAGCCCCGCGACGATCAAAGCGGCGGAACTTGCCCGCGCTGGCGCAATTGGCGATGTCGTGCAAACCATCGGCACGGGACCCCACCGCTTTTTAGGTCACATACGCCGACCCGATTGGGCATTTGATAAGAAGAATTTCGGCGGTGTCATCAACGACCTCGCCAGCCACCAGATCGACCAATTTTTGTACTTCACACAGAGTCAAACTGTAGAAGTCGTTCAATCGCAGGTGGGTAACTTCAAACATACGCAGTTCCCGAACTTTGAAGATTTTGGCGACCTCACGCTGCGAAGTGAAAAGGCGAGTGGTTACATTCGCGTGGATTGGCTGACGCCGCCGGGACTCGCCACATGGGGCGATGGTCGCCTATTCGTGTTGGGGACAGACGGCTACATCGAATTACGCAAGTACATCGACATTACCGGACGCCCCGGCAAAGATCATCTGTTCATCGTTGATGGCGAGTCGGCGCGTTACATCGACTGCGCCGATGTTCCATTACCCTACGGCGGGCTGCTCATCCAAGACGTGATCAACCGCACGCAAACCGCGTTTGATCAATCGCGCTGTTTTCTCACCTGTGAACTCGCCCTGACCGCCCAATCCAACGCCGTCCAGATCACGCCAAAAACGTAGGGACGCCCAACGGGGCGTCCTTGCTTGTCTCCCCTCTCCGTTCGGAGAGGGGCAGGGGGTGAGTTATCTTTACGGCACTTCTTCAATCGTTAGCGTGTAGGTGCCTTCGCTCGAATCGTCATACGTGCTGACTTCCAGATAGAAGGTATCGCCCGCTGTCACGTCGAACGCTTCAATCAGCGAGTTAACCGTCCCGCCCAACGCCGAGTCGTCGTTTTCGTTGAGCAAGTTACCCTGTGAGTCGTAGACACGCAGCACGGTATCTAACGCGCCGCTGTCGTCACCAAGCGTCAAGATAAGGTTTGCATCGGCGTCAGGGATCAGCGTGTAGATCACGCGCTCACCCACTGCAATGTCACCGCTCACGGTATCCCCGATGGCAATTTCGCCAGCATCCGTGATCGGAGGCGCTGCCGCTTGATCCAGCCATTCCACAGCCGCATTGAGCAGCACATCATCGTTGCTGAACACCGAGTCTTCGGTCAGCGGTACGGTGATCGTGGGTACGACGCCCGTCCCTTCGATGTGGATTTCGTTATCTGCACCGACAGACCGCCCAATTGTGAACTGAGCAAACACGCCGTCGGGCATGGCGAACTGTTGAATGCCACCGCCCAGACCGCCCGTCGGGTAGAAGCCGATGACTTCCACATTATCGCGCAGGGTCAGCGTATAGGTGAAGAATTCGCAGTTGCTAAAGCACGCCGGAGAGATCAACACTGCAATAGGACCCAGATAGCGATCCGCCGGATCGGGCGCGGGTACAATCACTGTTTCGTACAGGGGATTGATCTCGAACCCGTCAATATCGGGGAAATAGAATGCACTCGTTCCCGCGTATACTTCTTCATCGAACAGGTAGCCGAGCATTGGGTTAGAGATGCTTGGTGATCCACCGCCGTTGTAACGCATATCAATGATAATGCCCGGTACGCCCGCCGCATTAAACAGCGCCAGCGCCCGCTGCCACAGCAGCACCGAAGCGAGAATATCATCGCTAAAGCTGTAAATGGCGATGTAACCATAGCCGTTGTCGAGGATTTCATATTCGACAGGCAGGTTTGAATTGCGCGGCGTGCCATACACATTGGCGCGGGACGCGAGGCGGCTGGCGCTTTCTTCAATGGTCGTCAGCGTCGCCGTCGTGGGGGTGCTATCACCCGGATTCTGATAGGTGATTTCGACATCTTCACCCACGTTGAAGCGCACGACTTGCCGAATTTGCTCTAAGCGGCGTAGTACCTCGCTGCTGTAGGGCGGATTCAAGCCGGGGAGCGATTCGACAGCTTCACCGACATCTGTCCCGTTGATCGAGAGTATCTCCGCGCCCAGTTCAATGCCTTCTGCGCTGGCAGGGGATTCATCACCGATGAAATTGGCGATAAAACGCCCGTCGGTCAATTCCACGAGCGCCACACCTAAACCGCCTACAATATTGGCGGGCAGCCCTTGAGAGGCGAGGAACTGTGAACCGATGCCGATATGACCATCAGGGATCGCATTTTCGACAAATTGATTCAGCGCCAGTTGGTACGCCTCAGAGTCGTTATTCGCTTCGGCGTCCTCGAACAGGGGCATGTATTCTTCGCGCAGGGCTTCCCAATCGACGTTTTTGAACTCGCTAAAGGCGTATTCGTTCTCGAACATATCGAGCATGGCGGAGAAGGCTTCGGCATAACCGAGTTCTGAGAAGTCCGGCAGTTCTTCGCCCGCCGACTCGATGATGTCAACCTGTGCTTCTCGTGAGCGTATGAATGTGAACGGTTCAGTTTCCAGATCAACGACTGTCCAACCGCTTGGAATCCGCACGGTGGGGTCATCTTCGGTGAACAGTTCGCCGTCATCGCCAAAGCTGGACGGGAAACCCTGTTCTTCATCCGGTGACCAGACCATCACGCGCCCGCCGTCCACTTGATACAGCGTTTCGTAATCGAGGCTCTGGTTGTTCGAGCGATAGTAGATGAATTCACGGTTATCGATGAACGGATCATCAATGCCATTGAACGTGAAGTTCATGTTATACAGCGAAATGCCTGTGTCACTTTCGCCATCGTTATCCACGTCTGCCAGCACGCCACCCGGATCAATGGGCAAACGCAGTTCAAACGTGAACGGCGATTCAGAGATCGGAGACGTGATCGCCGCGATGAACTGAGGTGACTCGAGATTCAAATATTCAGTTGAGAATTCAAACTCGCCGCCAAAAATTTCGGACATATCACCCATAAACACAATCGGCTGTGTGCCAAAATCGGGTAGGGTGGGGTTGGTGTAGGCGAGTTCGCCTGTGATGTAAGCGACGCCGCCCTCGTCATCCTGAATTTCTGCGTCGGGCATTTCCTGAGCAAATATCGGCACAACTGCCAGAAGGCAGCACAGCGTTAGCACAGCTAAACGCAAGCCTTTCATACTTTCTCTCCCATTTAAATTTGTTTAAAACGAACGCCATAACTGTATCACAGTTCATTCCGGGTCGCATTACCGGAAAATAAGAGTCCCCTCACCTTTACCACACGAGTCCGCGTGCGGCGACCTTCCACTCGACTTCAATGTCCTCACCGCGCACACCGTAGATTTGATTGTGCAAATTGGTCACGACGCAGGTATGTACGGGGATCACCGAGACTCGTTCGCCAATCACAGGGCGCTCACCGCATTGGCTGATGTCTACATGCGCGTGTTCCTCGCTCAACTGATAAATGCGTGCCTCAGGGTATTCGAGGATGTACCCATGCGTATCGTTGACGCGATCCGACGCGAGGGTTTTGCTGCCGCTATCGAGGATCATCCGGTCTGGCGATGGACGGCTAACCACCGTCGCCATAATTCGCATAGCGCAGTCATCGAGCGTTGCCCACCCTTTGCTGACGCTGTTCATATCGTTAAAAACATACGTTCCGACGCGAATTTCGGTCAGTTCCGGCAATTGATCCGCCTGATAGGATGCGCCGTAACCGCCGCCGCTCACGGTTTCCACGCCGATTCCCGCCTCATGCAGTCGCTGAATGACTTCTTGCACCGCAGGGCGAATACTGGCGTTGCTAGGGTAAACCATCAGCCCCGCAAAATAGAGATGTTCGTCTTCATCAATCTTTTTCGCCAGTTCAATCACATCATCGACAGGCGCACCCGTCCGCTGAATTTCCGTCGCTAAATCCACTAGCACGCGAATCGTGATGTCGTTCGCCTTTGCCGCATCCGACAAGCCCGAAACCGTGACAGGATGATCCGCAGACACGCTCACACGGTTATACAGTGCCAGATCAGCCAACCGCGCCGTCTTTTTCGCCCCGACGATGTTATAAGGAATTTGAATATCGGTGATCCCCGCGCTGGCGAACACCTCCGCTTCGCTCACCTTTTGACATGCAATGCCAATCGCGCCCGCCTCAAGCTGCATTTTGGCGATGTCAGGAATCTTATGCGTCTTGATGTGCGGACGGAATGCCAAACCCAACGCATTGCAGCGATCTTGCATCCGGCGGATATTCGCTTCCATCCGGTGAAGGTCAATGAGGACGCTTGGCGTTTCTAAATCGTCAATATGCATGTTTTCTCCTGCCTGATCCATGAAAGAAAACGCCCGTTATACTCGAACGGGCGCTGATAATCAATGTATGTTGATTGTTGCCCCCTCCAAATGGAGGGGGGCAGGGGGTGAGGTTTGCTTTTTAGTTTGCGAGGTAATCCAGAATGACGCGGTTGAATTCTTCGGTAGCTTCCCACATAGCGAAATGCCCCACGCCGCCCATCATGTACAGGTCAGCATCGGGGATCAAGACCGCCATTTCAAGGTCATGCTCAACATAGATCGCTTCTTCTTCCATGCCATCGAGAATGAGCGTCGGCACAGTGATCCCTTGCATTTGTTCTTCGCTAAAATTCGGTTCGGTTGCCCACATATTTCCGATGTTGCCGAGGAACGTCTCAAAATTGTCGGGGTCTGGGGAAAGCCGTGCGTAATCGCCCGCCGCCATTTCGATGTATTGGTTGAAGCGGACGCTTTCGCCCACATCAGTACGCACACCCGACGGGATGTAGTTCGCGCCGTAAGCCACCAGCTTGATCAGCCGTTCGGGGTTATTGATGGCAATGTCTAAACCAATGATCCCGCCATCGCTCCAACCCACGAGATTAAACGCCTCTACACCTAGCGTATCGGCAAGCGCCAGCACATCCGACGCCATCAGCGCATACCCGATCTGCTGGTCAGACATGGTAGAGCGTCCGTGACCGCGACTATCCGCCGTAATCACGTAATAATCTTCGCTAAACGCGGGAATTTGATTCACGAAATAATCAGCGTTGCCCAAACCGCCATGCAGCAGCATGAGCGCCGGGTTGCTCGGATCGCCATAGGTGGCGTAGTACATTTCGATGTCGTTCACTGCCGCCATACCCGATTCGGTAGGGGTGGGGAGTTCTGGCGGCGTGTCTTGTGCGAACGTCACACCAACCATAAACAAGAGGCAAAACAATACGATAGCAGCGCGTAAAACTGAGCTTTTCATCGCGTGTCTCCTAAACAAATGTTGATGTTTCAATTATAAACAGTATTGCGGTATTTTACTCCCCCTCTCCGTTCGGAGAGGGGGTTAAGGTTACGGCTGTACTGCGTAAAAGACCAGTTCTCCGAATACACCGGGGTTTTGATACGATTGATCGCTGGTGTCAAACGACGACCAGATCAGCTTAGAGTCGCGGTTCGCCGTCGATGCGCCGTTCAAATGCACTTGGAAGCCGATCACGCCGTTGTTTTCGGGCGTGATGTCCCAAATATCGCTGTGAAGCGGCACCGCTATTTCGACTGCGTAGCCTGTTTCTGTCCGCACAGCGACCAACTGAGCGTTTGCCGTTGCGCCTTGCACACCCGCGATCACCACATCTTCGGGGGCGGCGTCTGCGTTGAGTGCGGGAATCGTGAGTTGTACGACGCCTGTTTCGTAGCTCGTCAGCGCCAATTCACCTGTACCGTTGATGTAAAACTCAACCGAATCCTCGTCCCAGTAGTTTGCCTCGTGCTGCCCGCTGATGATGTTGCTGTCGAGAACATCAGCGCGTAGGTACAAATACTCTGCATCTGCGGCAGCAGCAAACGTGATCCCCGCATCGCCCGCCGTGTTCGCCATGCTCACTTCCGGGATGCCCGCCCAATCGCTGAAATCACCGTCCAGCGTGATGCTCACGGGGAAGGGCGCGTAATACGATTCCCGCGCTGTGCCTTCTGGCGCAAGCATTCCCTCCGCGACGGCGATCACGGGTGCGGCTTCTTCCACGACTTCCACCACGGCGGGCGGGTTGCATTCCAATGCTAAGTCTAACCATGTCGATGCGCTGTCGCCGGTGGTCAGTCCATAACCGAAGGGGAACAGAGGTGCGTCACAGGTGTCGGTTGCTAACATCTCAAAGTCGAACGGTAGCTGCTCAACGTTGCGAGGCCATGTGAACGGCAGCGTACCCGTGAACGGTAGATCGCCAAACAGCACATCTGCCACGCCTTGACCTTCTGAACCGGGCAGCCACGCGGCGACAACCGCGTCCGCCATGTTCAATTCGTCGGTGATGATGATCGGGCGACCCGACACGACGACGAGAATCAGCGTTTCGCTCTGAGCGCGTACCCGCTCAATGGTGGAGATGTCACGCTGTGTCAGGGCGATTGTCGCGCTGTCACCTTCAAATTCTGCATACGGTTCTTCGCCCACCACGACGATTCCAACATCTGCGATGATCGGGCTGCCGTTGGCATCGGTGAGCCTGTCGAAACGTCCCAAACCGTTATATTCAACTTGAACGTTTTCGCCAGCAAGCGCCGCAATGCCGTCCAGAATGCTCGTGCCAATGGTGACGTTGCCGGGGCGTCCCTGCCATTCAATCGTCCAACCGCCCGACTGCATCCCAATGTCATTTGCCGCGTTTCCGGCGACAAAAATCATGGCGGCGTCATCGCTGATCGGCAGCGCGTCCTCGTTTTTCAGCAGCACAAGCGATTCGCTGACCGCCTGACGTGCCAATGCGCGATGTTCGTCCGAACCCACTTGATCGAGCAGCGATGGTTCGCCAAACGGACGCTCAAACATGCCCACCGCGAACTTGGCGCGAAGGATGCGGCGCACGGCGTCGTCAATCCGTTCCATTGAAATATCGCCGCCCTCAACCGCGTCCAACATCGTGTCAATGAACATCGTGTAGTTATACGGAACCATGTTCATATCCACGCCCGCGTTGATCGACGTGACAACCGCGTCGTAGAAATTGGACGCGACCAGATCAATCGCTTGCCAGTCAGAGACAATAAAGCCTTCAAAACCGAGTTCGTCCTTCAACACATCCGTCAGCAGATATTGTTGGGCGTGCATCGGAACGCCGTTCCAACTGCTGTACGACACCATGATCGTCAACGCGCCGTTGTTCACCGCTTCAATGTAGGGCGGGAGGAACAGCCTCCGCAGTGTTGCCTCGTCCATGATGGTATCGCCGCGATCTAGATTATCGGGACCAAACTGCGATGTTCCCCATGCTGTGCCACCGTCGCCAATGAAATGCTTGGGTGTCGCTAATGCCATGAGGGGATCGCCTTGCAGCCCGCGCATGAACGCGATTCCCAGTTCGGTCACAAGTTCTATGTTTTCGCTATACGCCTCGTAAGTGCGTCCCCAGCGAATGTCCTGCGCGGCGGCGAGTACGGGTGCGTAGTCCCAGTAAATGCCCGTCGCCAGCATTTCACTAGCGGTTGCCCGCCCGATTTGCTCCACCAGTTCGGCGTTACCCGTCGCCCCCAAGCCGATGTTATGCGGGAAAATCGTCGCGCCGTACACGTTGTTATGACCGTGTACCGCGTCCACACCGTAGATCATCGGGATTCCCAGACGAGTCGCCAGCGCCGCGTTTTGATAATCAGCGACCATCTCTGACCATGCTTCTGCTGTGTTGGGGCGGGGATAGCCGCCGCCACCGCTCAACACGCCGCCGATAAAATACTCGGTGACGACATCGGGCGTGAGGCTGTTCTTTTCAACCAGCGTCATTTGCCCGACCTTTTCTTCGAGCGTCATACGTGCCAGCAAATCTTCGATTCGGTCTTCAATGGGCTGAGTCGGGTCACGGTAGATTTCTTCTTGCGCCACCGCCGGAGCGATCAACGCCAGCAGTGCTGCAAGGTTCAGCAAAAGTAAAAACAGCCGGAGGTGCTTTTTCATGTGAAATGGCATCGTTCAAATCCTTTGAAATTAATTAGCGTCACGCTTTCTGTTGATTGAGAGCGCTTTCAATCCACAGAATACCACAATTTAACCTTAGAAAGCGAATTTTAGACGGTATCACTGGCGATAGGGGAAACTGTTTTCAACACGCGCTCCGCGTCATAGGCTGCGCCGATTTGTTCAAACAACCTGTGAGCGTGTGCCAGATGAGTCGCTCGTTCGGGATCGCCTTGTGGCATGAAGCGCCCTAAGTGATAGTGTGCCATCGCTTCAAAGTAGGGCATTTTGTAGCTCTCTGCCGCATGAATCGCCATCGCGCCCACTTGACGCGCCCGTTTCTCATCATGATTCAGCCAGTGATACCAGCAGCGATAGGCATACTCCACGGGCTTTCCGATTTCATGGTTGCGTCTATATCTTTGCCGATAGATGCGTAAAGTGTCATGTGCAATCTTGGCATACTGTGCGTTTCCCTGTTCCCACAGGGTGAGGTACAAAACAATCGATGCGCTCGCCGCGCCCGCCAGCACACTGGAGATATTTTGTGAGACGGTCAGCAAATGGGTCAATTTTTGTGCAGATTTCAGCGCGTCGTCCCATTGTTCACAGCGCATATAACACTCGGTCAAGAATGCGTTATCAGCGATGTGATGAACTCTTTGGTCCCCGGTCCTGAGCGCCATTTTAATTTGGTCTTCATGCTCGAAGTATTGTGCCTTCGCCGCCTCTGTTTTGCCTTGCAGCATGAGCAAACGTGACATAGCGATGTGGAAACGTCCCATCCACTGTACATACCCATCCCGAATGGCGACTCGCGCTGATTTTTGGAATGAATCCATTGCTTCACCGTATCGGCTTTGCAGGTAGAGCGCATAGCCCCGATATTCGTGTGCTTCAACCCACAGAAGCAGGCTGCCTGTTTCGCTGCTCAGTCGCACCGATTCGTTCAGCAGTTCTATGGCGCTGTCCCACTGTCCTCGCCCGGAAAGGTAAACCGCATAAATGAAGTTGAGCCATGCTTCTGTATCAGGATCAGGCGCAGCCCTCAAACGCGCTTGCGCCCGCCTGAAGAGAATACCTGCCAGCTTGTACAGGGTAATATCACCCATCGCAAAACCCAACGTTGCGTAATAGGTTGCCTGAAACCGGAGTGCTTGAGGACTATTTCCCGCCCGTTCGGAAGCAGTTAACCCCTTTAACAAGCAGAAAAGCCCTAATGCTAAATTCGCGTCGTGATGCGATCCGTGTGTAATATCGTGAAATGATCGCGCCGCGATGAGCAGTTTGTCATGGTTAACGCTGATTCGCTGGCTGTTTCCACGCGGGAATAGGTTATGCCGTAGATACCCTACCAGCGAATTGAGTGTGCCAAGGGTCAAGCGCCAGCGTTTATCTGGCACTATCCAGCCCAATAAACGCAGCGCCTTGATATGTGACTGGCGGGATTGCAGCATATCAGTTTGACCCCAATACGCTTCTCCCATCAAGTGATGCAAATTGCTCAACTGGTAGTTATTCACTCCCGCTTGATCTACCAAGGCGAGAGCTTGCTCGAACAAGCGAATGGCGTCTCGATAGCTGCCAGATCGCAACGCTTGTTCGCCAGCGCGTGTGGCGCTATGCACGGTTTTGATAGCGTTTTGCGTTTCTCCCCAATGATAGGCAAGCGCCGCAAATTGCTCCGGGGAATCGGGATAAATCGCCTCAATCGTGCTGGCAATCTCCCGATGGATGCTGCGCCGATCTGCTTCTGCAATGTTGTCTAGAATGCCTTCGCGCAGTTTGTCATGGGCGAAGCGATAGTCGTTGTCCCGTGCCTCGATCACCGTTGCGACTTGCTGTAACCAGTCGTCCATGTTCATAGTAGGCATGATAGAGTGCAAAATAGGGAGGTCAAGTTCACGCCCAACGACAGCGGCGATTGTCATCAAGCGCCGTGCCGAGTCGGGTACTTTGTCCAAACGTCGCTGAATGACCGCCCGCATTCCACCTGCGAAGACATGCGCGGGGAGGGGATGCTGACCCACGTCCGCCAGTTGACCCGATGCCTCGGCAAGCGCCCGTACCACCTCAACGATGAAAAAGACGTTGCCTTCGGTTTCCCGGTTCAAGAGTTCAACGACATCGGGCGATTTGCCGATTTCGCCTAACATGGATTCGCTGAGTTTTTCGATGGCATCTGGCGTGAGACGATCCAACTTCATATATTGAAGCGACGGGTATTCATCCGGCAATTTAGGACGTTCGTCATCCCGGTACGTTCCCACGATCAACAGAGGAGAACGTTGAGCAAGTTCGTACAACCGCGACAGTAGAATCAGGCTCTCGTCCGCCCAATGCAAATCCTCAAGCAAGCAGCACAACTAAACCGTGCTGTTGTTCAAACAGTGATTCGATCACCGCCAGCAAGCGAAATTGGAGTGACTGTGCGTCAATTTCCGGCGAATTGCCCACGTCACGTCCTAGCAACCGTTCAATATCAGGAACGAGCGGCTTAAGGACGCTGGCGGCAAAATCGCTGAGTTGGGTATGCAGTACCAACCGACGAATCGCATCACGCCAGATTTGATAGGGTAAACCGCCTTCCGCAATCGCTTGACCGCGCAGCACCAGCGCCCCTTCGATCAACGCTTGCGTTCGCAGTTCTTCCACAAGGCGCGACTTGCCGACGCCGCTTTCGCCGCCAATGATCCATGTTGTGCCGTGACCCGCTGCTGCGTTGTTCAGGGCTTCCTGTAGGATGCTGTACTCAAATTCTCGCCCCACAAAATGCGCCGCTTGCAGAAAACTTTCGCGCACAGCGCTGGTTTCTGGCGGATGTGCTGCGCCAGTGGCATCACACAGCGCATTGATCACATCGGTGGCAGCGGCATAACGATCCGCTGGCGTCTTTTGCAGCAGTTTTTCAATCACGCCCCGCAAGGGACTATCGGTCAACGGAAAATAATCCGGCTCAGAATTGGTGATTTTGACCATCAGCGCGTATTTGTTGCCCGTCGTCCGAAATGGCAGATCGCCCGCAAACAACTGGTACAACATCACGCCCACCGCGTATAGGTCAGAGGCGACGCTTGCCGGGGAACGCAAAATAATTTCCGGTGCGGCATAGAACAGCGTGCCGACAATGCCATCATCAGCCTCAAGATGCTCTCTTGCAATCGCAAGTCCAAAATCCAACACCTTGACCTGATCCTC
>JBBQRJ010000116.1:0-11727 GCA_038214955.1 Aggregatilineales bacterium
TTGCCGGGTCCTTGTCGGATGTTTACGCTGTCTCTCTGAGTAGCGCGGGCAACACCGGGACAAGCGTCTAACACGCTGTCGATGCGGGCAAAATGGCTCGGTGACTCTAAGGCTTCGACGCTCTCAATCACATCGCCGGTGATGCGAACGCCGTCACCCGCCGCCACGCTTACATCACTAGCCGACACACTCACTAATGCTTCGCCGTCCGCAACCACGACGCGAGTCGTCTCCCCGTCGGATTGCAGCGCGAAATGGCGAGCGGGTTGGGTGACAATCGCATTCCCCGTCTCGATCTCAAACGTACTGAAAGATATAGCATCGCTGATGTAGAACGCGCTTTGCCCTACAAAATCCAACCGCAGCGCGAATTGATCATCTGTTAGCTCAAGCTGCAAGAGTTCCAGTTCGCTGTGAGGCAGCACCAGCATTTCGACGCCCTCTACAAACGTGATCAGCGCACGCCCTTCATCGTTTAAGCGGATCATGTCGCCAGAACCAAATGGCATCTCGGCATTTTGGGCGATACGCTGCCACGCTTCCGTATGGGTACGCCTGAACTCAATGCCGACGTTCAGCACGCGCAGCACCGCCGAATAACGCGCCTGTGCATGGGCAGACACCGCCGCAAAGCACAACAGAATCATCAGGATTGCACGTTTCAAACTGCGACTCCCTCAAGCGCCAGCGGCAGTTCAAGGGTAAAAGTGCTGCCCTTACCTTCTACGCTCTTAAATTTCACCTGTCCCCCATGCGCCTCGGTGATCGCCTTGACCAAACTTAGCCCCAAGCCCGTCCCTTTAATATGAGCGGTGGCTTCGGCGCGAAAGAACTCTTTGAACAAATTTGCTTGGGCAGTTTCGCTCATGCCATAGCCGTTATCTTCAATTTCGATGTGCGCCCACGCTTCAACCCGCCGCAACCGCACGGTGACTGTACCGCCATCCTGCGTGTACTTGAGCGCATTGCTGATCAAATTGGTGATCGCCTGACTCAATTGGAAAGCATCCCCCATGACCGGCGGCACACCTTCTTCAAGGTCGAGTGTGAAGATTTGCTCACGCTGTTCCGCGTCGCTTTCCTGCATTCGGCTGACCTCTTGAATTTGCTCGGCAAGATCAAGCGGACGCTTTCGCATTCGTCCCGAACGAAGCTGCTCCATGCTCAACGTCTCGTTGATGATCATCAGCATCGAATTAGCGGCACGGCGGATATGTTCGACAAACTTTCTCTGACCGTCCGCCAATGAATCCCCTGTTACCCCGGTGATCAACAACTCGCTAAAACCAATCACACTTGCCAGCGGGTTCTTGAGATCGTGCGATAACATGCGGATCATGTGCGTCTTGATATCGCTGAGTTCCGCCAGCACCGACACATCATGAAAGATGATCACCCACCGCTCATCGCTTGGCAGAGTCGCCGCATCGACCATAAACGTTTTGCTTTGATGCTTGAATTCCATGCGGAAGGGTTGAAATTGCTGGATTCCCTCTGACAGTTTTTGACGTGCTTCGTCAGGAACTGCGGCATCCTGCATCAGTTGAATAAAGTGCTTGTTGGCTAACATCGGTTTGGTAAACGCAAACGCCTCGGTAAAGGCTCGGTTGGCGCTGTTGAAGCATCCAAAACGATCCAGCACGACAATCCCGGTTGGTGAACCGCCTAACACTGTTTCGAGCAGTTCTTTTTGCCGCTGAATGATACCTAACCAGTGTTCGGCGCTGCGGCGGCGGTTGATCTCGCTCGTGATTTGCCAGCCGGTATTGCCAATTAACGGAAGGGTGAGCGCCAAAAACGGATGAAACAGGTTGATCAGAATGTGCGCGGTGCTGAACGTGACGAATGCGAAAATCGCCCATACTGCGACGAGGGCAAACGCCAGTGGGAGCATCCAGTACCAGCGCAACCGAACATAAACCAAGCTAGAAACGATACACAACAGTATGATCGTCAGCGCCTCGGAGATGCGCGTCTGCTCCGTGAGCGTTACGCCCTGCAATAGGGTTTCCAGCGCGTGCGCGTGAATTTCGACACCCGCCATTGAAATCTGGAGCGGGGTCGCCCGTTCGTCCGGGGCGTTGACGCTGTTCATCAAGCCAACCATGACGATTTTATCTTCAAAAAGCGCCGGGTCAACCGTGCCGTTGAGTACATCTTGGAACGAAACGGTTGTAAAACCACTCTCATCGTCCGAAGGCGTGAAGAAATTTTGCCGCCAGAAGCCGAGATCATCTACCGGAATGTGATGTTCCGAAGCGATGGTGAGCATGTTGTCGCCTCGCGTGATGACCTGCGAGACTGCGGCGGACGGAATGCGAAGGTATGCAAGAAACGCGGTCATTCCAAACGAGTAGCCGCTTTCAATCCCCGCCTCAACCGACGAGGGCTGACGGCGAACTTTTTCATCAGCGTCCGCAAACACGTTTACAAAGCCGAAGTAATCAACGGCATCTGTGAGGGTGTCGGTAGGTCTAAGCACCTGCTCAAACCGAATGCCGCCGTTCGCGCTGCCAGACGCCCGCTCCACGCCAACAATCGGCATCATAAAGCGAGTACGCCCTTCCCCTGCCCGTGCTGCCCGCATTGCTTCTGCGAACTGCTCATCGTCGGGAGTCGCCTGTGCGAACAAAATATCGAACGCGACGACTCGCGTTTTCGCTTCACCGAGTATTTGCACAAGGTCAGCGAACAAGCTGCGTGACCACTCCACCGGGGTACGCCCATACGCGCTGAGGCTGTCATCGTCGATGGCGATCAGCACAATGTGATCGGTGACAGGAGTGTTCAAGAAATAAACGTCGTTCAACTGCAAACGCAACCGAACGAATAAATCCCCCGCCCACAAGATCAGCAGTAAACACGCACTGATCGCCCCGATGATGAGTCCTGCCCGTACCCGCTTGCCCATTACGAAGTTGCTGTCGCCTCTGGCGTGATTTCAGGAACGGGTAAATCGTTCATCTCCACCGGATCGCCAATCGACTCATAGAGCGTTGGGTCTTCCGGTCCGTAATTATCTGGGAAAATGCGTAATCCCGCACACTGCCCGATGATTTCAGCAGTAGAGGACAATATCCATCCGAAGCCGCCCCGATAGCCAATTCGATACCAATCACCGGACGCGCTTGCACCCATGAATAAGGTGATCTCGCTGGCGTCAATCGTGCCGACGCGGGGGAATTCTGTGCCAGCACCCACACGCACGTTCAGGCTTACGTCGTCATCGGTACTGAGTGCCGCCGTACAGCCGTCAAGCGCCGCATCTAATTCATCGAACGTGGTAGCCGTAACAACATCGCTCAAGTTTTCTTCGGAGCGAATGCCAAAACCGGGTGGCACGCTGGCAGCATCCCCTTCATTCGCCGCATCGACGATGCCTTCAGTGACCAGCATTGCGGCGCGTCCTTCTTCTTCCACACGAATCGCAAACTCAGTCCCACGCGCAGCCAACGTCATGGTAGGTGTGGTGATGTCATAGCTTGACCCGGCGTTGAGCAATCGCTCTAAACGCTGGATGGTTTGACCGACGAGGACTTCCGCCTGAATCGTGAACTGCGTATCGTCCCCTGCAAACTGCTGAATCCCGTAGGTCGTGTTCGGCAGCAGTTCAGTATCCACGCCGTCTGCAAAAAAAGTAACGCGAGCGTGTCCGGTGGCATCCGTGCGAATCAGATCGCCCACGCCGACAATCGCCTCAACATTGACGGCAATCCAATTGACTGTGTTCACGCGCTGCACTTCCACACCCGCCACCAAGACTTCCAGCGTAGCGGCAAGTTCGTTTTGTGCTTGAATAAGCAGAGGTGATAAGCAGAGGCTGATGAACAGCACAACGCCTAATATTCGTTTCATGCCCGATGCAATCCTTTGGGAGAATACAGCTCAACGTGAGCGTAACGGCGGCAATCTTGTAACTTATTGTAACATTATTTTATGGCGAAGGGCTATAGGAATACAAGCACCTATAGAAACATCTGATACTGGCAATTTTCACATGCAATTAGAAGAATGAAAGGGCGACAATCACAGCGAGAATGATTAGCGTCATATAGAGGATATCAGTCGCACGAGCAGCATTGCGATATTTGGCGACAGCGATTTGCGAATTAACATGAACTTGATCGAGAATCTGACGCGCTCTTTCCTCTAATGACGACTCGATATACGCCCGAACGTATTGATCATGAGGCATTTGCGCTACCCGTCCAAAGAAATACAGCGAGTCCAGCATACCCGTTTTCAAGCGCGGCGTGAGCGTCAATAAAACGTAATAGCTTGACGCCGCAATCGTCGCCAGTAAGAGAACCACTGCAATCCCGCGCAATGCGGGAATGATGTCATTTGTAGGCTGATTCGCATTCAACGAGGTTTGACTCACCAATGACAACGCGGCGATCATGAGAGCATTCACAGAAAAGATCGCTTGTGCCTTGCGATCCGCGTAATGAATCTGGGTGCGAATGCCTTCTAACATATCATGGAGATGATCGAGCATATCAATGTCAATCGGGGGACTGTCAATTTCTTGTGGAGGATGGACGGACATATATGTTCCTTGACGAATGAACGAAACCTGTCACATTATGATGATAGACATGCGAAAAAACCTATGAAAAGTTTTAACATTGTGGGGCAAGTGGTTTAATGGAATTTAACAGATGACCCAACCTGTAGATCAATTTAAGCGCCCGCTGCGTGACCTTCGCATTTCGGTGACGGATCGCTGTAATTTTCGCTGTGCCTACTGTATGCCTGCTGAGGTGTATCACGAAAACTTTCAATTCCTGCCGCATGATGAAGTGCTGCGCTACGAGGAAATCACCCGTTTAGCGCGAATTGCGGTTGGCTTAGGCGTGGTCAAGCTGCGAATTACGGGCGGTGAACCGCTTGTTCGCCGTGACATCGTGACGCTTGTCGAGCAGTTGGCGCAAATCGGCGGCGTGGAAGATGTCGCCATGACGACCAACGGCTATTTGCTTGAAAAAGTGGCGCAGTCGCTCAAGGATGCAGGGTTAGCACGAGTCACCGTGAGTCTGGACAGCCTCGATAACGATGTGTTCCTCAAGATGAACGGCGGCAAAGCTGATGTTGCGCCCGTCCTCGCGGGGATTCGCGCCGCTGAACGTGCGGGTATGACGCCGATCAAGGTCAACGCAGTAGTACAGCGTGGAGTCAACGATCACACGATTGTTGATCTTGCGCGATTCTGCAAGGATAACGGCTACATTTTGCGCTTCATCGAATTTATGGATGTTGGCACGCGCAACGGTTGGAAGCTGGATCAGGTCGTCCCGGCGAAAGAAATCATCGAACGCATCGACGCCGCGCTGCCGCTGGAACGCATCGAGGGGAACTACTTTGGCGAAGTGGCAGAACGTCACCGCTACCGCGATGGCGGCGGCGAACTCGGTGTCATCGCCTCGGTGACTCAACCGTTTTGCGGGACGTGTACGCGCTTACGCCTCTCTGCCGACGGCAAAATCTATACCTGCTTGTTCGCTTTACGCGGAACCAGTTTGCGTGACCCCATGCGGGCAGGCGCGACAGATGATGAACTCTCAGCGATTTTCGCAGGGGTATGGAAAAAACGCACAGATCGCTATTCGGAAATTCGCACTGAACAAACGGCATCCAGCAAAAAAATCGAGATGTACTACATCGGCGGTTAGCTATTCCTCAAGTTCCAGAGGCTCGATGTGCGGCGCTAACCACGCTGCAACCTCTGGAACGTCGTGTTTCCCCTGCGCTACATCGAGGATAAAACTTTGCGCCGCGTCCTCATCCCAGTTGAGTTGATACCCGTTCTTCTCCAAAAACAGAACCAGCGAATAGACCGCCGTGCGTTTATTGCCATCAACGAACAAGTGATGATAGGCAAGCGAATGGAGCAAACTCGCAGCTTTGTCGATCAACGTGGGGAATTGTGCCTCGCCAAACAAAACGAGTTTGGGGCGTTCAACAGCAGAATTGAGCAAATTCAGGTCACGCACGAACGTATGCCCGTCAGTCACGCTGTCATTGACGTTATAAATGTCCGAGGCAGTCAAATAGACGATGGGTTTATTGTCGTTCAAGTTCATCGAGCAGCCACCGATGTTCCTTGATAATCTGGTCGATAAGGTGCATATCAATATCAGCATCCGGCGCAAGAGACGGGTTTTGCGACTCCAGCGGAAACCACGCGGCGAGTTCGGTCACGTTTAAGCCACCCTCAGCAACGTTGAGGATCGTTTGCAGCGCGTCTTCCGGTTTCCAGATCACTCGTTCACCATTCACATGGAGCATGAATACTGCGCCAACCGTCGCTGTGCGCTTGTTGCCATCTGCAAAGGGGTGATTACGTGCCACCGAATGCAGCATTGCCGCCGATTTTTCGCGCAGTGTCGGGTAAGCATCCTCGCCAAAAGCGCTGGCGGCGGGACGTGCGACTGCCGCTTCTAAGAGTTGTATATCGCGGATATGTCGTTTACCGGTAATGATTTCCGGCTTATTGAGCAGTGTGCCGTTGATGAAAATGAGTTCTGAAAGTGTGATATAGCGCATTCGTTACCGCTGATCGTTGGACTCGTGAGGGTCTATTATAGCGACTGTTCGGATAATTTTGAGTAATTCGAGCATATCAGTTTGCTTGCTCAAACAGGTGACTGCACCTGCTTGTATCGCTTCCTGTGCTAATTCTTCATCGTTAAAACCCGTCAGCGCAATAATACTCACCTTAGGGTAAACCGCGTGGATCATGCGAGTGGCTTGAATGCCATCTAACAACGGCATGATCACGTCCATGAGGATGACATGCGGTTTCAACCGTCGGCACAATGTAATTGCCTCAACCCCATTGCGGGCTTCATCCACGACTTCAATATCGGGGCAATGACTGAGGAAAAAAATATAGCTTTCTCGCACCAAATGATGATCATCAACCACTAAAACCCGAATCGGAACCTTGGAAGGAGTCTTTCCGACAATATCGGTATGCGTATCATAATATGTTGGGTACTGGGACATCGCTAACCCACGCTGTCATTCTTCATCAAAGTCTATGTCATTACAGGTTTTTTGAGAACCCACGAACGGCGGGTTTATGTTCTGTTCTTCGGCTAGGTCAAATGACTAGTCCATGCGACTAGTCATTAAGCGCCGCATACAACGCATCAGCGGCGAGTCGCTGTGCAACCACACCGGGATGCGTGTCAAAACGGTTGACGATCAATCCCGGTGATGGATTCGCTTTGAGCGGTTCGCTCATATCCACGACGTTAACGCCCTGTTCGATCATGAAATCGCGCACGCGACCCACAGCGGGCGCGGACGCATCCACCGCTGTAATGTGAGGCCACAGCAGCATGATCAAACGCTTGTCGTTTTGATCCGTCCATACCTTAATCTCATACAACCGCTGTGCTTGCTGCGACCAGTACTCATCGTTCAAGTGTGCGTTGACCAGATCGCCTAAGAAATTCGCATTGCGGTCTACCGACGTATATTGCAGTAAATTGTAATAGATGTAATTCGGCACAAAGTAGTTGAGGATGAACCACGACAGCACCGGGTTATCGGGAAAGCTGAAACGGTTGTCGGGGTTGGTTTCCGGCGCGGCAAGCAGATAATCAATGTCGTTCAGGTAATACGACAGGATGACGACATCCGGCTGTATGGGATACTGTTGAAGCTGATAGAGTTCAATATCGCTATCCCAACCCGACTGTGCGATCACGTTAACGTCGTAGCCCTGCCCTAGCTGGCGCTCTAGCAACTGCGGGAACGTCTCGTCAATGTTGTTGATGCCGTGTCCCATCGCAAACGAATCGCCTAGCACAGCAACATGCGTGATCCCTTCGCCAGTTTGCGGCTCGTAGTCCCGAAACCCGACAGAATTGTAATGTCCCCAATAGAAATTTTGATACCAGTGGAAATTCATCGCCGTGAAACCGTAGCCGTCCGTCGTCACTTGAAAAATTCGCATATAGGTTTCGGCGGCAAAAAACAAAATCACTGAGGTTGTGGCGGCGATCAAGATGCCTGTCCATTTGCTTTTGCCGAGGATAGCGCCCATGTGCCGCGCTTGATCGGCGTCAAAGTCAAACGTGAGCAATACGATCAATCCGGCGAACCACGCGAACAGCACGATTAATTCAATGAGTGTCAACCAGCGCCCATTTGACGGTTGAAAACCCGCAAACCACGCACCGAGTCCAACCGTGAAATAGAGTAAGACTACTGTCCAATACCAGATTGGACGGCGGCGCAAAGTGCGTAACGGATTGCTTGTGATCATAGGGGGCTGCCTGTCTTATGCGTTGCAGACGCAGCGAAAACCGATAAACCAATCGCGGGTATCGGGCGCGGTACGAAAACGAATCGCCGCGCTCGTGCCATAGTCGATATAACTATTCCAACCGCTGCGATACACGCGCTGACTGATGCTGTCGTCCATGTTTTCGCGCCCGTCGGTGGGGTCGTAGGGGTAACGGTTATAAATGCTGCTCACCCACTCGTTGACGCTCCCGCTCATATCCAACGCGCCCACCCACGACGCGCCATCGGGATAACTACCCACTTCCCATGTGTGACTCTCGAAATTCTTGTCGAAGATCAACACACTTTCGCTGTTTTCGTTCCCCCAGGGATAGATCAGGCTGTCTACGCCACGAGCGGCGTACTCCCACTCAGCTTCAGTGGGCAAACGACCCCCCTGCGCGGCGCAAAAATCACGCGCTTCAAACCATGTCAGGTTTTCGCGGGGCAGATTGTCGCCCTCAAAATTACCATGCGATCCATACTGCGCGTTGGTGACTTCGGTCTTGCCAATCCAGAAAGAGGAGAGGCAAATTTCGTGTTCGGGGCGCTCGTCACGCCGTCCATCGGCGTTGCCCATCATGAAGCAACCCGCCGGAACGTAGACCATCTCGGTGTTATCAAATGTTTGGCTAACGGGACTCCAATCCACATTTTGCGCGACGGGAGTTGGCAGCGGAGTTACCGTTGGAGTCGCTGGCGCGGTACTACACGCGGTCAGCGACAGAAAGATCAAAATGAGGCAAAGACATTTCATAGAGCGATGGCTCGTGATAGAATCCGCAAACGTGAACGATTGTACAGGGTTAATTGCACTATGCACAAGAGACGCCTCCCGTTCCTCATCTTGATTACGCTGATGATCGCCCTGCCAGCACAAGCGCAAATTGACGGTACAGCTTACCAATGGACGCTGGTTGCAGATGGATTCGACAGCCCAATCTATGCGACGCACGCGGGTGATAGTTCTGGTCGCTTATTCGTCGCAGAGCAGTTAGGCGGCATCTGGATTGTGGGCGATGAATACGTTGATCCGTTCTTAGACCTCTCGGCGCTCATTACGCAATCCGTCTTTAGCGGTGGCTATTCAGAGCAAGGCTTGCTCGGCTTAGCATTCCACCCCGACTATGAAGAAAACGGCTATTTCTACGTTAACTACACCGATTTAAACGGCAATACGGTTATTGCTCGTTACACAGTGAGTGCAGATAATCCCAACGTGGCTGATCCCGACAGCGCCGTCACCCTGCTTAATGTATTTCAACCGTTCAACAACCATAACGGCGGTTTTATGGAATTTGGCGCGGACGGTTATCTCTACATCGCGCTAGGTGATGGCGGTGATCAAGGTGATCCGTATGAACACGCGCAGAATCCGGCGTCCATGCTCGGTAAAATTCTCCGCATAGACGTAGACAGCGCAGAACCCTACGCTATCCCCGAAGATAATCCATTTGCGAACGGCGGCGGCGCACCAGAAATCTGGTTGATGGGTTTAAGAAATCCTTGGCGGTTCAGCTTTGACCGCGAAACAGGCGATCTGTGGGTAGCCGATGTAGGCGAATGGCAAGAAGAAGAAGTCGATTTTATTCCGGCGGGCAGCGAGGGCGGCTTGAATTTTGGTTGGGAATATCTGGAAGGTATGCTGCCGCGTAAAGATATTCCAGCGAATCTGGAACTGGTCGCGCCGATTGCGACCTATGCACACGATCAAGGCTGCTCGATCACGGGCGGTTTTGTCTATCGCGGCGAACTGCTTCCCGAACTACAAGGGACGTACTTCATGGGTGATTACTGCATGGGGCGTATCTGGACGATCACCCGCGACGGTGACAACTTTGAGATGAATGTGTTCATGGACGCGGCGCGTCAAATCACCTCATTTGGTGAAGATGAAGCGGGCGAACTGTACCTTGTGGACTACAAAGGCGAAGTTTCACGATTGGAACGCGCATCCTAACTTGAGAATTGTCGTTCAATGCCGTACAATTTTGCGTTGTTCAGTTGGAGTCAACATCTTTGAAAGACACATGGCTTTTAGCTTGGGAACGCTTCAAAATCATCGCGGGGATTGTGGGAGATGTGCAAGGTTACTTGATGGCGTCTCTGTTCTACTTCACGATCCTCGTTCCATTTGGACTCATTGCGCGGCTAACAGGTGATCCCCTGCGCCAGCGTCACCCCGATCAAGCATGGCTCACCAAAGAACCGGTTGATCACCGACTAGAAGGCGCAAAGCGTCAGGGTTGATATGTATATTCTAGGCATTGCCTGTTTTTATCACGACTCGGCGGCGGCATTGATCAAAGATGGCGTACTCATCGCCGCCGCAATGGAAGAACGATTCACGCGCAAAAAACACGACAACAGTTTCCCCAACCACGCGATTGAATTTTGCTTGCGTCAAGCAGGGATCACGGGGGCAGATTTAGACTACGCCGTGTTCTACGAAAAACCACTCATCAAGTTTGAGCGTATCCTGTTAACCACACTTGGCACGTTTCCGCGCTCATCTGGGGTATGGCGAGATGCCATGCTCAATTGGCTGAATGATAAACTGTGGATCAAGAACATCATCCAGAAGGAAGTCGGACTCAACTATGATCACGTGCTGTTCTGCGATCATCACATGAGTCACGCCGCCAGCGCCTTTTTCGCCAGCCCTTTCGATGAAGCGGCGGTCATGACCATTGACGGCGTAGGCGAATGGACAACCACTGCGCTTGGAACCGCCCGCAGCGCGTGGGAAGGCAAAGGCGGCACGAACGATATTTCGCTCACGAGCGAACAGCGTTTCCCGCACTCCATCGGACTGTTGTATTCCGCGTTCACGGCGTGGTTGGGCTTTCGCGTTAACAACGGCGAATACAAAGTGATGGGCATGGCTCCCTATGGGCAGCCTCGCTACGTCGATAAGATTTATCAAGTGTTCAAGCAGCACGACGACGGCAGTTTCACGCTCAACCTCGATTATTTTTCGTTCCAATACTCGAACGAAAACACATACAATCGACGGTTTGTCGAATTGTTTGGTGAGCCGCGCCCGCCGGAAGCAGACTTCTTCACGATGATGACCAACCCGGAACGCGCTGGCGAACGCGAAGCAATGACGCTCAACCAGCATTACGCCGATATTGCCGCCAGCATTCAGCGAGTCACTGAAGACGCGCTGATCAAGATTGCCAATCACCTGCACGCCAAAACAGGTATGAAAAAGCTGGTCATGGCGGGCGGCGTGGCGCTCAATACCAAAGCGAATTACCGCATCCTCAATGAAACGCCGTTTGAAGAAGTCTACATTCAACCCGCCGCAGGGGATGATGGTGCGGCGCTTGGTGCCGCGCTGTGGGCATATCATCTGGTGTTGGGCAACCCGCGCACATGGGTTATGCCGCACGCTTATTGGGGTGAAGGCTACACCGACGCTCA
>JBBQRJ010000117.1:0-11711 GCA_038214955.1 Aggregatilineales bacterium
CACGCCTCATCCTTCGATACGCCGATGCTCTCCCCTAGCCGTTCCGCGCCCATACCATACGCCGTCCCATAAGTGATCTTTTTCGACATATTCCGCAATCGCTTACGTTCGTGCGCGTCGGCTTGTTCCCACGTTTGCCCAAAATACTGTGCCGCCATTGTCGAGTGGAAATCTTCTGCGTCACACGCGGCGGCAAGGTTACTATCACTGGAAATCAGCGCCGCCATGACGTTTTCCGCATTGCTGTAGTCAATTTCAACCAGCGTGAATCCCTCATCACCGATGGCGACTCCCGCCATTGCGGGCATTTTCCAGTTTTGCATATGCGGGTAGCTGGATGCGCGTCTGCCCGACTCGGTGGCGATACTGACAAGGCTGTGCAACCGTCCGTCCAGCGCGGCATGGTCGATCAAACCTTCCAGCGTCGAGATCAGCCAATCGAGTTCGAGATACGCCGCGAGATCGCGTAACTGCGATTGATACGGGCTGCCTTCTTCCAGATAGGCTTCGATGACGTATGACCCGGTGCTGAGGTCGGACAGTTCGACTTGTGCCGAAGGATGTGCGGTGAGTCGGTGACGCCCCGCCCGCGTGAAAAACCATGATCTCGGATTCCATTTGGGCAGCGGAATCCCTTTTATTTCGTACAGGTAGCGTGCGCGTGCCTGTGAACTGCCGGGAGTCAACAACCCGTCGGCACGCAAACGAACCGCCGCCTTATCCCGTTCGGCACGGAGATCAGCGAGTCGCGTTTCGACAAACGGCAAATTCAAATGAATCCCGCGTGCCGCCATTTGACAATACTCATGCACGGCGCGACATTCCCAATCAACGAGCGATTCATCGGCTGAAATTGTGCGCTGTTTGTGATAAATCTCCAGTGACAAGCGTGCATCATCCTGTGCGTATTGCAGTGTGAGTTCAAGTGGAAGCAGATGCAGCTTGCTCCGCTGCCCCTTAAGCGTCTTTTGTCGCTCTGGAAACGAAATCCCTAACGTTGTCGCAACCGCCAGCAGACTGTAGCTTACATCAATGGCGGGATGCAGCAGACGCGCCATCGACTGCGTATCCCAGATGTGCTGCGGGATTGCGCCCTCAGTCAGTTTGCTTAGTTGACGAATATCAAAGACGGCATTATGCGCGACGATCCAGCGGCTAAAGATCGCTTTCAGGAACGCTCGAATCGAGTCATCAAACGGGGCGGCAAGCGCCGTTGTCTCGATGCGCCCGCCTTCGACCCACGCCAACGCGATCACAGTCACGTCAGCCGAATAGCTCAAGCCAAAATCGACCTTCGGTCCTGTGCCTTGCCAGCGTGTTTCCGTCTCGATGTCCAGTGCGATGACTTCCGCCCGCAGACAGCGACTCAATGCCTCGCTGTCTGGTTCGTGCGTTTCCTGAAATAGCGGTAACTGCATTTGGACGCCTGTTTGTTAGTCGAGTGTCACCGCAAATTTGTGAACCTCGTACCCCCTGATCGTGGCGTTATAGACAAGTTCCGGTTCTTTCTCAATCCGCAGCGTGTCGAGTTGCAGCAGCTTGACCAGCAAAATATCGGACTCTTGAATGGCAATGTACGCGCCGGGGCAGCGATGAGCGCCGTCACCAAAACTCATGACCGACTCCGCCACTTTGCCCAACGTTGAGTTGAGCGGGCGCACCGGGCAAACAGAAGCCCCATTTTCACCCGCCATAACGGGATCAAGATTGGTGGTGTAAAGGTTCATATCGATCAATGTGCCTGCCGGAATCGTGACGCTGCTGCCTTCGCTCTGGAGTTGAAGCTCATCCGTCGTGCGGCGGTACAGGTGTCCAACAACGGGTTCGAGACGCAAAATCTCGTGTAGGATTGCGTAGCGTTCTTCCTGCGACCCGACCAGCATTCGCTGGCGCAAATGGGGGTTATCGAGCAAGTGCCACAGCGCCAGACAGATAAACTCACGGGTGGTCGCCATGCCCGCCACACCGTACACCACGCATTCGGTCAAAATCTCAAGATCGCTGTAGTTCCGGCTGATCAGATAGGTAATCACGTCCTCTTGAGGGTTTTTACGACGCTTACGGATAGCGGGTTTCACGTCTAACCACAAAAACGCCAACAAATGACGCTGTGCCGCCACCAAATGGATGAGATTAGGCGTGTCTGCACCCACCGTTTTTGAAATACTCAGCACGCCATTGACGCGGGCGTTGAGACCCGACAAAACACTATCGGTCAGCCCGACGACCTGAGCAGCAACCTGCATCGCCATTTCCGCCGTCAGATCGTCCAGATTTGCCCGCCGTTTTGTCTTGAGCTTTTCGATTTGTGCGTCCGCAAAGCCCACCATAAAATCGTGGTACTTCTTCTCAGTGACGGTGGGCGTGAAAAATCGGTTGGTTTCACGGCGCAGTCGGTGATGTTGTTCTCCCTCAAGAAAGAGAATAGGCAGATTTTGCATAACGGTTGTCGTCCGCCGGATGATGTCTTCGGCTTTGAAACCCGCCTGTTTGACGACATCGCTCCGTAGAATTTGCCGCGTTTCGTCATAACCGTGAATATGCCAGACTCCCCCGGCGTCTACTTCAATCGCCTTGTGAGGGTGTGGTTCGCGCTCTGAAACTTTGCGCTGGTGATCTGCGGGACATGCCGCCGACTCTCTACTTGTTTGCAAGGTTGCTTGATCAGCGACCATCATTGACTCCAAATTCACATGCTAATGCTTACCATGACGCCATTCAGGTGGATCATAACGGATTACTGATCGCCAATCAATAATCCGCTCAACACGGGAATGTCTATTATCAAACGGATGCGGTGTATCGCGTCCCTACGTAACAACCACCTTGTAGGGACGACATATATGCCGTCCACTGAACTTCCCTCCATGTGGAAAACTTGAAACTTTATGGACTGCACCTCTGTAAGATCGTGCTTGCTGAACACTACTGGACTAGGTATGTGTTTAATGCGTTCACGGTTTTAGTTGATGTGTTATGAGGAGTTTCTAATGGCAATGTCTCTACCGGCTACCCATACCGATTTGATTGATAAGCCTGTTGTCATTGCGCTGGTCACGCTAATGCCCGATGGTCAGCCCCAAGCAACGCCCGTCTGGTTTGATTACGACGGGGAATATATTCGCGTCAATACGGCGCGGGGCAGACAAAAAGACAAGAATATGAGCGTAGGGTCGCCCGTGACCCTGCTTGCCATTGACCCCGCGAATATGTATCACTGGATGGAAATTCGAGGGCGGGTTGCTGTAGAAACCGAAGAAGGCGCAGTCGATCATATCAATGCCTTGAGCGGAAAATATCGCGGCACGACAGACTATTATTCGCGCAATCCGGCGGCGCGTGGCGAAACCCGTGTCACCTACAAGATCGAACTGCTCAAAGTCAACACGAGTCACGCTTAATATTCTAACAGACTGTGGGGGAAACCAATGTTCAATGCTGCGAAAACCTTTTCCAGTTTTTCCGTCAGTGATCTTGACAAAGCGCGGGATTTCTACCGTGACAAGCTCGGCATAGAGGTCACGGAACACGAGGATGAACTCGACCTGAATCTTGAGGGCGGCACTCAAATTCTGCTGTACATAAAGCCTAATCACACGCCAGCCACCTTCACGATCCTCAATTTTCTGGTGGAGGACATTGAACAAGCTGTCGATGCATTGACAGCGCGGGGGGTGCGTTTTGAGCAGTACGACGGCTTCATGAAGACAGACATCAAAGGAATCTTTCGTACCGAAGGCTTGAAGCAAGCATGGTTTCAAGACCCCGCAGGCAATATCTTATCTCTGCTAGAGCAGGAAAACCCCTAAACTCAAACCTGAGAACCTGAAAACAAAAACGCCCCTGTTGAGGGGGCGTTCTGTTTTGCGTGGCTAGAGGGACTTGAACCCCCGACTTCTTGCTCCGTAGGCAAGCGCTCTATCCGCTGAGCTATAGCCACATTTGCTTGTGCTGATAGGATAGCATAGGGTGATACAGCGGTCAAGACACGATTTTGCCCCAACGATTAGAAAATCATGGGGAAGGTAGGGCGAACAGGTTATTCGCCTACTTTCCCCGCTACATTTTGATCAGCCAGCGACAGAAATGGTGATGGCAAACGATCCTGCTCCACCATCCTGACTGGAAACGATGACCGAATATTCGCCGTCCACGTTGATGGGGTAGTTCGAAATGACGGCATCGACAAACCCTATTGTCGTGGTACGAGAACTGTGATCGCTGTTCTCTGTCAACACGGTGCCATCAGGCGCAACCAGCGAGACATACGGGTCAAAACTGCCAGTCAAACCCCGAACCGTGATCGTGATCCACTCGCCCTCTTGCGCGTCAAACGTCTGTGAGAAGGAATCTTGCCCGTTGGACTCCCCCGTATAGACAGTTTCACGAGCAAAGCCGATAGGGGCGTTCTGTGCAACACGCTCGACGCTGAATTCAAATTCACCGCCGCCGCCCTGATAACCGGACACTTCCACGCTGTAGCTCCCCTCAAATGGGGCAATCCAACGGGCAATACGCGAGTCAAAGCGTGCTAGGTCAGCGAGAGCGTCCCCGTGATCGTCGTTGTAAGTGAGAAGTACATCACTCGCATCGTAAATAGCAACCAGTGGATCGTAATTGTCGCTCAACGAGCGCACGCTGAGGGTATACACGTCGCCTTCTTCTGCTTGAAGCGTGTATGTGTAGACTTCTCCGTCGTTGATCGACTCTTGAATCGTTTCGATTTCGGGTTCATCAACGGGAATTACATCTCCCCGCGTGATTTCAAGCGTGAACTCCCCGCCCGTGTTGTCAAACCCGCTGATCTCAAGCATATACTTACCGCTGGATCGCACGGCAAACGCTTCAATGCGCGAGTCAAAGCGCCCAATCGTTTGATCACTCGTACCGTGATCATCGTTTTCCGCCAGCAAGCGCCCTTTGCTGTCCATTAAGCTGATACGCGGATCAAATGCGTCCAACCCACGCACGGTAATCGTGATCGTCTCACCCTCTTCTGCATCAAATTCATAGGTGAATGTTTCACCTTCTGCAACCTCACCATTCACAATCCCGTCAATCTGGTTATCTGGAATGGGGGTTTGCGATTCTGGCGTGGGTTGAGCGCCACCGTCGGTTATGAGCAGCACCTCAATGCTGCCTTGCGCCACACCGGAAAAAGTGTCAACAATAAAGGTGTAACTACCCGGTTCGGTCAGTACGAGATCACTCACCAGCGAATCGGATTGCTCCAAGTCCATGCGATCCGTGCGATGATCGTCGTTATCCGCGATGCTCCTACCATCCGGCGCGATGATTTCAAGCGTGGTATCCAGTTCTTCGGGGTCTTCGAGACTGCGGGCATACACGGTGATGATTTCGTTGCCCGCCGATTCGTAGACAAGTTCAATGGGTCTACCATCGACCATTTCAACAATAAGCGGTGTATCTGGTGTGAGGGTATCGCCCTGTGCGGCAACCCCCAACGGAATGAGAAGCAAAAGCAGAAGGGCATAAAGACATATTTTCATGCGGCTGCCTCTAAACTATAGGAATCTGCCTCATTATAACCTAAATCAAACGGGGCGACTGTGCTAGTCACCCCATCAACCTGTGAAACAGCTAAATCCCTGACTAGCTGCCGCTTTCGATCATCGTGACCTCTGCGGGAACTTCAATGGTCACCGCTTCCCCGTAATTCGAGAATTCACTTTGTAGGCTGAACTCTAACGCAGCGCCTTCTGTACCGCTCATACCTTCCAAGGGCAGGTTGAGCGTCACTAGGACTTTCTCCACCGTTTCCGTCTCTGCGTTGATGGATTGATCGAGTGTGAAGGTCATGCCTTCAAAAAATCCGGCGATCATCTGACCCATCATGGCTGCTTGGGGATTCGGTTCGCCTTCACCACCCATAATCGCCATACCGACCATACCCGCCATTGCATCTGACCCAAGCATTCCAGCAACATCTATCGAGGTGGAAAACTGAGCCAACCCATCCACATCTTCAAGGCGTTCCACAACGATAAACTCAGCGATGTCAAAGGATGCAAGATCGCCCATCATGCCGCCGCTTGAATTCATGCCGCCGCCACCCATCATAGCGCCGCCGCCCATCATACTGCCCATCATACCACCCATCATGCCGCCCATCATGCCAACGACCATATTGCCCATAGCGCCGCCTGATGTGCTGCCCACGACGCCACCCACTACGCCGCTGATCATGCCGCTGAGCATACCGCCAGCCGTACCCATGTCTGAAAACGTCATGCTCTCCGACGCCATCATGTCTTCCTGCATACCGCCTTGCCAACCTTCACCCGCTCGATTGACATAGATCATGTCGCCAATCACGCGAATTTCAATGTCGGTTGCCATTTCTTCGCCCTCATTGGCGGTTGTCCCCGTAGCAAGCAGCGAGAACATAGGCGTAGCGTCTGCCGTGCTAACCTCGCCCGAACCCTCAATAGTGGCACCGAATACGTTATCTTCAAGACCCGTCACCGCCATGTCCAATGCGAAATCATAGGCAAAACTTTCGGCGGCGACGCTGTTTGCGTTGGCAGCCGAAAACAGCGCAAAATCATCTGCGCTGAGACCGAGTGTTTCATCTTGAGCGAACACCGACGGGGTAACTGCCAAAATACAGGCTAAGAGAGTGAAAAGAACTCCGAAACGCAAAGACTTCATCGTAGATTTGCTCCTAAATTGTTTATTGCACAGACTCAATCACTGATGGCGCTTCAAAGCGCCATTTGTTCAGTGTAGTATCCTCAACGAAGGCTTGTCAAACCGCAAAAGTTAGGGGTGTGATTAACATTTCGTGATAGGGGTGCATTTCACTTTGGGGGCGGATTTGCTCAAACTCAGAATATCGAGTTCAAATTTCATACGTGTTGCCCCTAACTTGAAATGCACCCTCGTGATAGCGCCGTTTTGCGTTACTCTCGGTTTACTGCTATGCTGATTTTTTGATCCTTCATGTTTTGTGTAGAGATGTTATGCGAAACAAATCACTTCTAATTTTTGTGTTGATCATTTTGCTTGCAGGTTGTAACGGGAACGCGACTGAGGATATTGTAACCGCGCCAACGGCAACGCTTGCGCCTATCGTGAGCATGACGCCCCGCTTCACTGCAACGCCTATCCCTTCGCGGACGCCGCTGCCCTCTGCCACCTTCACGCCATCCCTTACAACGGTGCCGCCCAGTTCAACGAATACCTTTACACCCTCACCTACCCCGCCGATTATGGGCAGCGTTGCGTCGATGAACAGCATCAATTTGCGGACGGGTCCCGGGGTTGAGTTCAGCGCGATCACCGCCCTACGACCGGGAACACGTCTCGAAGTTCTCGGCACAAACCTTGAAGGCGATTGGTTCAATGTGCGTATGGAGGACGGCACAGAAGGATGGGTATCGTCTACGCTCGTTCGGATTCAAGAGACGCCGACCCCCTTCCCCTCGCTGACGCCTTCACCGAACCTGACATCGCTCTTTTTAGGGACGCCGCTCCCAACCGCGTTGTTTGGCGGCGGTACGATCACGCCGACGCCACCGCGATCTGTTGTCACGGCGACTCTGCCGGGGACAACGACGGCGGGGCTGCCTAACCCGACAACAGGAATTCTGCTGCCTAACATCGAGGCGATTAACCTCACGGCTACGGCGCTTGCAGGCGGTGGATCGCTGCCCCCTACGATAGATGCGATTCTCGGCGGACCTACGGGCGGACCTGTGATCGTGAACACGGCGACTCTCGCACCCGGCAGCGGTGACGCCTCGGTGCGTACAGGCGTTGATGTGCTGGCGTACTGTAACGACCCCAGCCTGAGATCACCCGCGCCGACGAATTTACGCAGTGGGTCAACGATTGATGTGTGGTGGAGTTGGTACGCGCAAACCGAAGCGCAAATACGTGACCACATCAGCGCGGCAAATTATGATGTGCGCTTGGATGGCAGACCGTTTACGAATTGGCGGCAGCATACGGGGTCAATTGAACGTGATGCACTAGGACGCCCGATTGTGTTCTGGTATATGCCCTCCTCAGAACCGCTTGCGGCGGGACAGCATACCATCAATTACACAGTCACATGGGAACGTTCGATTTTCGATGGTGAAGCGCAGTTTGGACCCGGCACGAGCAACATATCCCAAACGGGATCGTGTACATTCACCGTGCGGTAATGACCTCGTCTGACCAGATAAGTAGGGGGCATAGCGACGCCATGCCCCCTACAGCAAATTGCGGATCATAGCAGACGATTTATTCCGCGTGTTCTGCGATAATCAGTTTGACCAAATCCTCAAGCGTTAACTCCTGGACGAGTACCCGTGCATCAAGAATAACGCGAGGACATAGCTCTGCTTCCAGATCGCGGAAACGCATCTCAGCTAACTCCAACGTCACGGAACGCATCGGGTACATGAGCGCAAACGTCAAAATTTCGGCGGCGCGATCTTTTTCTCCCCGTTCGATGAGGTGTTCCGATATTTCAACTAAAATATCGATTACTTTGGGAGTGACTTCAGCCACCATTGCCAATTGAAGTTCGTCGTAAATCGCCTGCATGTAATCCACCCATGTCCAATAATGTTGAACCGAGTATAAACTCTAAGTCTTTATTTAAAAGCACAAAATGCTTTGTAATCAACAATTCTATCATTTTTGGGGAATTATTCATAATGCGAAGGACATTGAAACCAAAGTGAAAGATAAAAAATCAGCCCGACTAAGGCGGGCTGATTTGTGATACGTGACGAAAAGTCTAGAGGGTGTTGACGATGTTCGAGAAAATGTTGCCGATGGCGGGCCCGAGCAGGGCAAGGATGACGATGACGACAACAGCGACCAGTACGAGGATCAAAGCGTATTCTACGAGGCCTTGACCTTCTTCACGAGGCATATAGATCATGATAAGCTCCTGAATAAAGAATGATTGCGCTGCAAGTGCAGCATAGAACAAGGATAGCATAGAATTTTATCTATTCAACATTAAGATGTCTTCGGTTTTGTCAAAATATCCGAACGTTAGAGATTCGTTTTCTGTGGGAGCGTTTCCAAATGCGTGGACAACTTTTCAATTGCAATTTTGACCGCTGCGGGCAGTGACTCTACCTGTGCAAGTTTAAAGATGAGAAAACGGTCATTGATGACAGTCGCTTGCAGAGTGAGATAGTTGAACTCATCTTGACGCCGCATGAGCAGGGGGAATTCTTCGGCAGCATGAAAACGCACGGCTGCAAGAATCGTTTGCATAGACGTGTCGCGCCCTTCGACACGCAAGATCACTTTTTCGCGGGCGGGTTTGGGCAGCCCGTTCGAGTCGGCGGTGCGGGTCACGGCATCCGTCAGTTCGATGATGCCGCGCCACCACGCCGTTAAATTTGGATAGGGGTCTTGCACGCCTTGTACGACTTCCCCGCGTAGAGTCATGCGGGCAGCGCCGACGAATGCGCGAAGGTAACGCGCTAGAGGTTTCATCGATGTTTCGCTCTGCGTAAAAACTCAACGCCTGCACCGATCAGGACGACCATCTGCACGCCCAACGCAACCAACAGCCATGTGGAATTGTTATTGCGAGGCGGCGTATCTGGCTTCACTGCGACAGACTGAATCATCTCCGGGGTGGTCGCGCTCACTACCTGCACGATTTCAGCGGGCGGCGTGATGTCGTTCCCCACCGTCGGAACAGCCGGAATCTCTGTAGGGGTGTTGGTTGAGACGATATACGGCGTGATCGTCGGCGGAATGTCCGTCGCGGTAGGCGACGGCGTGGGCGTATTGGGATCAACCGTCGGCGTATACGTCCCGGCGTAGGGCGGCACAAGAAAAATAGAACCAACGACGAGATCACGCACATCCGCTAAGCCGTTCAACTGCATCATGCGCGGCAGATCATCCCATGTGTAGCCGTAGATCAGCGCGATGTCTCCGAGCGTGTCCCCCGGCTGTACCCTATGCTGAATATTCCCAAATTCATCGGTGCCGACCACAAACGACGGCGCGGCGGGTGCGCCAGAACCTGCTGATCCGCTGCCGCCCGAATTTCCGCTCCCCGCAGAAACAGCGGGCGCGGCGGGTGCATAGCCATAGCCGTTCGGGTTGCCGAATACGAGGACGTAAGCCCTTCCCCACCCTCCCGATGCAATCCCAACGCCAATTTCGGTATAAGCAGGATTAACCAACCCCGCGTAATGAATGCCTGAATTGACCCAGAAGTTCCATGCGCTGTCTACAGAGGCGTTTGTGCCACCGTAAATATTTTCGCTGATGGCAGCCGATGGATAACCCGCGTTTTGCGCCCGTGTGCGAGGACCCGATCCATCGGGGTGCGTGTGGCTCACATTGCCAGTGTCTACAATCCATTGCGCTTGCTGCTGTGCTGCTGCTAGCAACGCGCCGTTGAGCGAGTATCCCGCTCTACCTACCGACGCCCGCAGATTGTTCACACGGTTGAGGAGATCGCCTGTACCGTCTTGCGCTTGCAGCGGCACGGCGATCATTATGATCATGCAGAAGAATAGAAATTTTCTCATCATGCGCCACATTTTAGCACAGGAGAGAAAAGTTTACAGTTGACGGTAACGTATGTTTGGGAATTAAAACGATGTGGGGTATAAGCCTGTTTCGTCGGCTGTGTTTTACACAAGGCTTGGTTTGTAGAGGCATAGCGTCATGCCCCTGCGAAGCGCGTCCGCTCATGGGGTGGCGTAGGATAATCGTAGGGGAAGCTGAGAATATCCCGCTTTCTCCCTCTGTGATCTCGCCGCTGCGTGCGGTTCACGCTCATTTTCTGCTACAATGGAGAGAATTTCATGAGATATGACGGAGGGCAACATGCCCGATAAGCCAATCACGCCGGACGACGACCAATCGTATCCGTCAAGCGATTACATGATGTCCGAAGGCGGAGATAACACCATGTCTAGCCCCGAATCGGACAGCATTCATAACGCGCAAACAACGGATATTGACCCCGCCGTCGATTTACACGAAAAGCCGACGCTCCCGTTACCCGAAAAAGCACCGCGTTTGAATCCCAAAACGCTGGCGGGCAGCGGCGGTCTTGACCCGAATCCCGACTTTTTGAAGAACGAACCGCCTGTGAAAGACGATGATACGCCCGCCATGTTCGGAGAAGGCGTCACGATGCCGCACATCGTCCCATTTGAGCATACGATGGTGCATGTACCGGGAGAAAGCCGCGCTCCGCGTGCAGCACGGACTCAACCGCAGCGCGTCAACCCACCGCCACAGCGTCCCCCACAGCAGCAGCCCACAATCCCCGTGCCGCCTATCGGACAGCAAACCAACATGCAGCAGTCGTATGTCCCTCAACAGCCCGGTTTGCCACCGCGCAACCCGGTGCGCCGTCGTCGTGGATTTTTAGGCTGTTCTCCCGGCTGTTTGATGGTCTTCGCGGGGCTAGTAGTCACATTTTGCGGCGGTTTAACCCTGCTTACGATCATCCTCACGGCGACGTTGGGGACGCGGTTGGAAGAACAACTCAGTTCACAAATCGATTCAGTAGGTGATTACGAAAACTTCCAGAGTACGTTCTATTATGACCGTGACGGATCGCTGCTCTACGAAGTATTCAACGAGGGGCGGCGTACCAACGTTGACTATCAGAACTTCCCCGAAGATTTGATCAATGCGACGGTTGCCACTGAGGACGACTCGTTCTGGTCAAACCCCGGCTTTGAAGTACAGGCGACAACTCG
>JBBQRJ010000118.1:0-11693 GCA_038214955.1 Aggregatilineales bacterium
GCCAGCACATCATGAGCAGGTCTACCCATGATTATATCCGCCACGCTGTAGAGGACAATCTACCCGAAAGTCATTGGATGGGAATATAGCGGACTTGATCGGCAAAATCAGCAGGAGTGCTTGCACCGATCATGAGTTCAAGTTGATCTATAGCTAGACCAATAGGGGTAGCTTGATGGACTTCGATGACACCAGGCATTAATAAACCCATTTTCACACGAGCGTAAGCATCTTTAATCAGGGTTTTGACATCGTGTGTTAGCAGAATGCGATCCTCTTCGGCTGCCCATGCCAGCACATGATCATCTGGTGCTTGATAGATTTCAGTATCTTGCACACGCACTGTATCAAAAGAGTCTAACCGTTCGCGCAAAGCATCAAGGATGGTTCCGTCGAAATTTCCATCTGCTAGGAAGCGCATCAAATCTTGTTATCCCGTTTTGGCTTGGCGAGTACGCGCAATTGTTCGATGCGTGCCTTTAACTCTGGCGGATAATTCGCTTCGATTTCTTGTCTTGTACGTGCGCTTTCAGCGTCGCGTGTCTCCAAATAGGTATCTAACTCCGCACGATGAGCGAGATAATAAGCGATCACCGCCCAAATATCGGATACCGAGAGCGTTGGAAATCCATGATGAATCCCTTCAGGTGTTTCGCCTTGATGGTAACGTGCGATCACGGTATCAATCGGGATACGAGTCCCCATCACTCGGATCACCCCATGCTCATCGGTCTTTAAGGGTACAGCCAACATCGGCATATCAGTCATTGAATTACCCCTGCACAAAATAGGTGCGGGTGACGGGGCGCGTCCCTAACCGCGTCACCATCGACGCGCCCAACCCCACCGAACTAATCGCGCCAACGATCAGCACATCCACCAGCCAACCGAACGGCAGTATGACCAAGATCGCCAACCCCGCCGACAGCACCAGACTCCCCGCGACGGCAGCGATCATCGGCGGCACATGGTTTGAACCCGTTCGCCGCACGATCAAATCTCCGACCACCAGCGCCAGTGTGATCAAGCCGCACAGTATCAACGCCAGCAAAATCACCAGCGCCAGCAGGTAGACGGGCAGCAAAATCAAGCCAATTGGCGGAATAATCGCCAGCAGCGTGATCAACGCCAGCGTTACGCCGACTCCGAGCGCATAGATGGCAATCCCCACGCCCCAGAAGCGGCTCGGACGCGCCCGCACAGCATCCTCAATATGGCTGATTTGACGCGGGAAGGCAGTCACAGCAATCGTCGCCAAGCCTGTCAGCGTGATTGACCACAACACGACGCCGATGAGCGTCACCAACGGGTCAAACATCGACAATTCCGGCGGCGTGGCGCTGCGTAAAGCGATTAGCGGCTCGAAGGGTTGAATCACGCCTTCTTCGGGACACGGCGCAATCGTGATCGCATCCGGCGCGGTGATCTCGTCGGCACACGCCGTGATCGCGCCCCCCGCCCGCAAATCAGGCGAAAAGGCAGTGGTATCGCTCTGAACGAGAATGTTCCCGCCAATCGCGCCGTTGACCACCGTGTCTGACCCCATCAGGCTGGCATCGCCACCCACCGCGCTGTCTTCTCCAAGTCGGATTTGTTCCCCAAGCACGGTCAAATTGTCGCTGATGCGTCCGTCCACCGAAATATCGCTGCCGATTAGCGAGACGCTGCCGAGAACACGGGCGCCGCTTTCCAGCATAATCACGCGGGCGACCACCACCAGATCACCCTCAACCGCTTCATTCAGGTGATATTCATCGCTGAAAATGACGTTTCTGCCGTCAATCAACGTTGTAGGGTTCAAGTTTTGGCGGGCGAACAACGCCAGCATAAACAAACCGACCACAAGGGCGGCGATGATGAGTAAATTACGACGTGTGTTCATGGTTTCTTTCCCTCACTCATTCCTGTTCCTCGCGGCTGTGTCCGGCGAAACGGATTAACCACAACACCGCAATCGGGATGAGCGCGACCATCACCACAGGCGCTTCAGGATAGGTGTTCAACATACCCTGCGCCCCCTTGACCAGCGCATCCAGCGAGTTCATGATCATCGACAGCAGTCCGGCAATCTGATTGATCAGGGCTGTCAGCGCACCCGCATTCCCAACCGCATTCAAGATCAGCCAGCCCAAACCCGCCAGCAGCGGAGTCAGCACCAGCGTAACCAGTGCCAGCGCCAACGCCAGCGCCAACCCCGACGAGCGCCTCAAGTTTTCGGGCTGCAAGCCTTCTGCCAGTTTCGCCATAATGCGGAGCGCGAGTCCGCCGGGAGCGCGTTCCAAAGGGGCGGCACGCAGCATCCGGTCTACATGCTTCAACTTCTGAAAATCGACAGCCTCGTCCGGGTTCTGGTCGATCCGATCATACAATTCATGAAGCGCCTGCGACTCTAATTCGCCGTCAAGGGCTTCCTGCATCAGTCGTCGTCCTCGTTCGTTCGACATCTACACGTTCTCCAATAAAGCCGTCAGCTTGCCTGACGCGGTTTTCGGGTTGATCTTTTCGGCAAGAATTTGCCGTGCGCGGAACAACCGGCTTTTGATCGCGCTCTCGGTGGTGTCGAGAATGTCGGCAATTTCGGTATACGAGAAGTCATACCAATAGCGCAACACAACGGCAGCGCGATATTCCGGGTTCAGTTCCTTAAGCAATGCCTGAATTTCTCGGCTTTGCTCCTCGTTGATCGACGCCATTTCCGGTTCGGGTTCGTCACTGCTCAGGCTCAACGCGGGCAGCGGATCATCATCAATGGACAGCCACGTCATGCGGCGGCGGCGAATGCGGTCAATGCAGTGATTAGACGCAATCGTCAGCAGCCATGTCTTATACGAGCGGGCGGGGTCGTAACGCTGAAGGTTCAAATAGGAACGGAGAAACGTTTCCTGTGCGGCGTCTTCGGCTTCACCCCGGTCATTGAGCATCCGGTAGCACAGGTTATAAACCGAGTCCTCGAAGGTGTAGACCAGTTCCGCGAATGCGTCTTGATCGCCTTCTAGCGCGGCTTGTACCCATTCTAGGACAACCGGATCGGGCGCAGTAGACACCTATTCATCTCCAATCGACGCATTTCCTCTCGCTCGCCTGTACTTGCTTATACGCAGCACAGGGCGCGAAAGTTGCGTGTATAAGTTAAAAGTTAAACGTTAAAAGTTAAAAGTTAAAAGTGATGTGCGTCAGTGTCTAAAAGAATGTCTGCGCTGGACAGCATAGATGCTGTCCCTACGTAACAATCGCTTTGTAGGGACGCGATACATCGCGTCCGTCTCAATAGGCGCTCTAAGTCATCGCTTTTACTTTTATCTTTCCACTTTTAACTTTTAACTTCTTTTTTAAAGCAGACCTGCTTCACGTTCCGCCTCGGTCAGCGACAGGTCGAAGCGTTCCAACCCTTGCTGCACCGTATCGCGGTCAATCATCAACGGCGGGCAGAAACGGAGCGTATTTTCACCCGCGCCCAGAATCAGCAGCCCGTTTTCAAGCGCGGTTTTCTCAACCGTGTTGCGAACCACCGACGCGGGCGTGTGATTCTCGTCCAATACCAGTTCCGCGCCGATCATCAAGCCGCGTCCGGCAATGCGTCCATGCTTGAGCGAGGGGTGATGAGAACGCATTTCTTCGAGCGCATCCATGATGTATTCGCCCTGTTCGACGGCGTTTTGCATATACCCCTGTTCGATCAGGTCGATGGTGACGAGCGCCGCCGCGCACGAAATCGGGTTGCCGCCGAAGGTCGTGCCGTGTGCGCCGGGGGGCCAGCTCATGACGTGTTCTTTGGCGATCACCGCGCCGAGCGGCATTCCGCTGGCAATACCCTTCGCCGTCGTCACAATATCTGGTTCGACATTGTTATGTTCAATTGCCCACCATTTGCCGGTGCGCCCCATACCCGCTTGCACTTCATCCGACACCATCATAATGCCATACTTGTCGCAAATAGTGCGGATTTGCTGCACGAATCGCGGATCAGGCACAACGTAGCCGCCTTCACCCTGAATCGGCTCTAAGATGATCGCCGCGATGCTGTCACCGGGCATGATCTTCTTGAACACCACGTCTTCAATGTAATCGGCACACATGCAATGCGCCTCACACTGTACCTGTTCACGTCCGTGTAAGCAGCGATAGGGGTTATTGTAAGGCACATGATACACACCCGGCATGAGCGGGAAGAAACCGTTGCGCTGGACAACCTTGCTGGCGGTCAGTGATAACGCGCCCATCGTGCGCCCGTGAAACGCGCCGAAGAACGCGATCACGTTCTGGCGTTTGGTGTACCAGCGCGACATTTTGATCGCCGCCTCAACCGACTCTGCACCAGAATTCGCCAGAAAGACGCGGGCATTTTCTTTAAACGGCGCAATCTGCGCGAGACGTTCTGCTAAACGGACTTGCACTTCGTAATAATAATCTGTTCCGGCGATGTGAATGAATTTCTGCGCCTGATCGATGATCGCCTGTACGACCTTCGGGTGACAGTGACCCGTCGAATTTACGGCGATTCCTGCCGCAAAATCGACATATTCATTGCCATCCACATCCCACACCTGCGCTCCAAGCCCGCGATCCATCACAAACGGGTAACGCGGAACCATCGAACCCGACATCGTTTGATCATCACGGGCGATCAACGCCTGTGCGATGGGTCCGGGACGGGTGGACGTATTAATTGACATACCATTCTCCAAAGATTGTTGATCGGGGTAATGCACGATGTTGATGCATTTTAATTGCGCTGATTCTACAGTAGATCAGAGCGTGTCTGCAAAGGGGTTTGGATATATACTCCAAGTCGATTATTGCAATCACAACAAGACACACGTTACAAATGGGTACGATAGTTCTTGTTTTTAGCGAATCGCTTCTATCAGCAAAGGCGCGTCATGAAACTCATCCTCATTGGCTTCGGTTCAGTTGGACAGGGACTCGTTCAAATTCTGCGTGACAAGCAAGCTGATCTCGCGTCACGCTACGGATTTTCGCCGCAGGTGATCGCCGTCGTGACCGCACGGCGCGGATCGCTTTATCAACCAAATGGGCTTGATCTCGATGCGCTGCTTACAGATTTCGCCGCCTACCCTGATCAGCCCGAACTCGAACGCGGCTGGAACGCCGAACGCTTGATCCGCGAAAGTGATGCTGATGTGGTGGTAGAAGCCAGTCCGTCCAACTTGCAGACAGGACAGCCCGCGCTCGACCTGTGCCGCGTCGCGCTAGAAAACGGGAAACACGTCGTGCTGGCGAACAAGGGACCCGTTGCCGTCGCCTATTCTGAATTGATGGCGCTGGCGAAAACCGCGAATCGTCGGGTGTTGTTCGAGGGAACGGTCATGGCGGGGACACCCTCGCTGCGTTTGGGAATGCAAGCCCTCGCCGGATGCACGATCACGGCGGCACGGGGAATCCTTAACGGGACGACCAATTACATGCTCACGCAGATGGAAAATGGCAAACCCTATGCCGACGCATTGCACGAAGCGCAAGCACTCGGTTACGCCGAAACCGACCCTACCGCCGATGTAGACGGGTGGGACGCGGCAGCAAAGGCGATCATCGTCTCGCAAGCGATCTTCAACAAAAAGCTGACGTTTGCAGATATGGATGTGACCGGAATCAGCCATCTGACTCCGCCAGATATTGACGCGGCGCGGGCGGCGGGCGAACGCTGGAAACTGATCGCGTATGTCACCCCTGAAGGCGGCTCAGTACAGCCGCAGCGCATCTCGATCAATCATCCTTTAGCGGGAGTCAGCGGCACGACCAACGCCATCACCTACACAACCGATTTGCTTGGCGATGTCACGTTAATCGGGTCGGGCGCGGGGCGTGTGCAAACAGGTTTCGCTTTATTGTCAGATTTACTAGAAATTCACAAAAATTTCAATTTATCTTAGATTAAAAAATCGTATTATTATGGAGGCAAGGCTCTCGCCTCGTAAATAATTTGTCGTCTTGGAGAATTTGCTATGCTTACGCTGAATCAACAGGATTCTGAAACCGAAGTCTCCTCTAAAGGGTTGATTCTGGTCGTTGAGGATGATCTTAACTTATTGGAAGGCATTCAGACCGTCCTCCAATTAGAACATTACGAGGTCATCAGCGTAGAGAACGGCAGACAGGCGCTCGAAACCCTCAAAAATTGTGTCATCCTGCCCGACCTCGTCCTGTCGGACATTATGATGCCGCATATGAACGGGCTAGAATTGCTGCGCGAAGTGCGTAAAGAACATAAATGGGTCAAAATCCCGTTCATCTTCCTAACAGCCTTGGTTGGAAAACTTGATATTTACAAAGGCAAGATGCTCGGCGTTGATGATTACCTGATGAAGCCGTTTGACGCGGAAGACTTGATCATCGCAGTCGCTTCACGCCTCAGCCGTCACCGCGCCTTGAACGATGTGCATCGTGGGGCGCTCCGTGACCTGAAAAAGACCATCCTCACCATTCTTAACCATGAATTCCGCACGCCGTTAACCTTTGTCGTCGCCTATTCGGATATGCTCAACGACACGAGCAATTACGCCCTCACCAGCGATGATATGATGTTGTTCCTTCGGGGTGTGAGCGCGGGCGCGGTTCGGTTGCGCCGCTTGATCGAAAATTTCATCCATCTGGTCGAGATGGAAACCGGAGACGCCGAACGCATGTACTTGATGCGCCGCGCTCCGGTGGCAGATGTGCGCGAAATTTTGAACGCCAGCATTCAAGCCGCAAAGACAACCGCCGAATACCCGCCGCACATTCTGGTTGAAGTGTTTAACCACATGCCCCGATTTGTTGCCGATGCCCCTTATCTGCAAATGGCGCTCGTACAGCTTCTCGAAAATGCGATCAAGTTTTCGCAGCCCGACGCCCCGATCACGGTAGGGGCGCGAAGCGAAGATGGCTATATTGTGCTGTGGGTCGAAGATCGGGGACGCGGCATTGATCCCGCTTTTCACAAAGACATCTGGGAAATCTTCTACCAGCACGAACGCGACATCTACGAGAATCAAGGGGCGGGGGCGGGCTTGGCGATTGTACAGGGGATTGCACAGCTTCACGGCGGGCGGGCATCCGTGGAAAGTGAAGCGGGCATAGGCAGTTGTTTCTCGCTGTACTTGCCGATTATTGGGTAATCGCGCTGTAACGCGAGTTGTGAGAGGGTTAAATCATGGAAGTAGTGATTCGGGATGAGAAAGTCATCCGGCGTTTAGCAGAAATTGCTGAACGCGAACAGGTTGCTGTTGAGAATGCAGTAAATTGGTTGCTTGAACATCACCCAGAACAAGAAAGCTACGATGTCGAGCAAGAATTGCAACGCTTACAGGCAAAATTCTATGCTGAAGCGCGGGCTTATTGGTCAAAAGTAGGTGATTCTGAACGCCTTGCTTTGACCGATGCTGAACTCGATGAGCAATTCTGGTTATTTGATGCCGAAGATATTCCCCGATTGAAGTCTGATCAGGGGAAAGTCGAGATTCCAGAGGGATCAGGGGTTATGCTTGCTCAAGCAGCAGAGCGGTTCGGCTTCTATTCAGATGATCCGCTTTATATCTATGAAAACACGGATGACATATTAAATGCAGAATTCGCGGATTATTTACTTGCCCGAATGCGATTGAACGATGACCCCAACGAAATACTTGGTAGATAGCAGCTTTTTATATTCGCTGCTTGATAAAAAAGACCCGCGACATCGCATAGCAACGCAGTTTGCAAGCGTTCGTGCAGCACAACTTATCATCCCCTATGTTGTTATGACCGAAGTTGGCTACTTGTGTCGAGAGCGAACAGGTATTCATGCGGTCATGGCATTTATGCTGGCAATGGTCAATTTCAGGGGCGAGTTTGAGGGCGTAACACGAGACGATTTGTTGCGGTCACGCGAAATTATTGGCGTCTATGCATCCGCACGCTTCGATTTTGTAGACTGCTGCCTTATGGCGATGACCGAACGTATGAACATCACCCGTGTTTGTACTTTTGATCGCCGTGACTTCAGCATGTTTGTTCCCAAACACGTTCCCCACTTAGACCTTTTGCCGTAGAACCTCGCAACCTACACCCTCACAGTACGTATAGCTATGCATAGACTTGGGAATTCGCTATACTTGGCGAAATATTTAGCTCATGGGGGAATTGGGACGTATGGCTCCTTCGCTGATCGAGAAGGTGAACACCCTGATCAACGCCAGTTTGCATGGCATGGTTGATAAGGCATTGCAGCAGAACTCAGTCGCCGTGATGGATGAATACATCCGTCAGGCGGAAAAAAATCTGGAAGCATTGGAAGACTCAGCAGCGACAGTGGGCGGTTCTGTCCGCACACTCAAGCGCAAGTACGATGAGTTTGCCGCCGCATCCGAAAAGCTAGATCGTGACATTGATACGCTCATCCTCAAGGGCAAAAACGATCTCGCGGGGGCGGCACAAGCCGAACTGAATACCAAACAGCAGCTTGCACAGGACTACTACGAACAGTGGCAGCAGCAAGATAACCAGTATACCGCCATGTTGGATATGCGTATGAAGCTGGAAGCCCGTTTGACTGGCATCCGGCAGGAACGCGAGAAACTGCGTGCGTTGATCGAACTGGCAGCCGCCAAGAAGGTCGCTACCAAGACGATCAAGAGTTTGGACGATCTGTCGAAGGTGGGTGATGAAGAAATCACGAGCCTCGCAGAACAGGTTCGCAACAGTTTGGATACCGAAGACGCCCGCCTTGATATGGCGACGCAAAATCTACGGGATCAAATTGATGACGCGGTGCGCGGCGGCGAAATTGATCGCCAACTTGAAGAACGCCGTCGTCGTTTGTTGGGTTCGCAAGGCGGCGGTGATCAACAGCAAACCGCAGACTAAGCGCCGCAACCCCAGTCTGATTCCTGCGTAAATGAATCAGATACGGAGAGGATGTTTTATGGCTGATGCACAAAGCGTTCGCGGACGTGCGCTCGGCGCGGTCTTGCAAAACGCGATTTTAAGCTGGCAAACGCTGATCACGGTCATGATCACGGCGATTTTGTTCTTGTTCGTGCAAAACCCGATTGCGGGCTGGCAACCCTGGTTCTGGTTGGTGGCGGGTGTGATTGCCGAACTCGCGTTCATCGCTTCTAACTTGACGAACCCCGAAGCCACCGCCGAGGCGCTTGCCCGTGAGTTTGAGGCGAAGTACGATCTCGGTCAAATTCGCAGCGCCGATTCGCGCCAGCGGTTAGAGCGGGCATTAGAATATCGCCGCAATATGCTGAAATTGGTAGATCAGCATGGCGGCGCGATGCGTGTACAGCTTCAACAGACGGTTGCTGATGTCAACGACTGGATCGGGCATATGTACGATCTCGCGCTGCATATTGACGCCTTCGACGGCAACGAATTGGTCAGGCGCGATCAGCATGAAGTCCCGCGCAAGGTGACTCAAGCCAAGCGCGACTTAGCGACGGCAACCGACCCTGATCTGCGTAATGACCTTGAACAGCGCGTGCGTGCGCTCGAATTGCAGTTGGATAACTTGCAAGCGACTGAGAACGGCATGAAACGCGCCGGAATCCAGCTTGATAACACGCTGGCGTCGCTTGGCACTATCTACGCGCAAATGTCTCGCTTGGGGGCAAAAGACGTAGACAGTTCTGGGACAAAGCGTCTGCGCCTCGAAATCCAAGATGAGGTCACAAGTTTGCAAGACACGATTGACGCGCTGGAAGAAGTTCAGGCGCAAAGTCTGCGAATGCGCTAAACCCCTTTTTGCTCCCCTCTCCACATGGAGAGGACAGGACACATTTAACAAACAGTTGGTTTTTGCCACCAGAGGCTAAAGCCTCCGTCTACTATAAAAGCCTGTAAGCCCTCTAAAGAGGGCTATTTAGCCCCATTCACGGGGCTTTCTTCCCGTAGCCTGACCCTTGAGGGTCGGGCGGCAACCTCAACATAGCTCATTTATTAAAACTGTCCTGTCCTGAACCACATGGAGAGGGGTTGGGGTGAGGCTCTTTAATTTCTATTCAAGCGCGGGTCAAGCGCGTCGCGCAGACCATCCCCGAACAGGTTAAACCCTAACACGGTAATCATGATCGCCAAGCCGGGATAAAACACCAGATGCGGCGACGTGAACACGCGGTTACGCGCCTCACTCAGCATTGCGCCCCATTCCGGCTGCGGGGGTTGTGCGCCAAGTCCGATAAAGGACAGCGCCGCCGCTTCAAGCACCGCCCCGCCGATGCCTAACGTCCCTTGCACGATCAATGGCGTCAGCGAATTTGGCAGAACATGCATGAACAAAATACGCCGATTAGTTGCCCCTAACGCCCTCACCGCCGTGATGTATTCCTGTTCCCGCGTGGCAAGCACACTGGCACGGGCTAAACGGGCATACTGCGGAATGGATACCAGCGCGATAGCTAACAGCGCATTTTGTAAACCGGGTCCCAAGACCGTGACAATGGCAATCGCCAGCAGCAGCGACGGGAACGCCAGCAGAACATCCATCATCCGCATGATCACGTTGTCAATCCAGCCGCCATAAAACCCCGCGACCATCCCTAGCAACGTTCCTACGACAATCGCCACCGTGACGCTGAGAAAGCCAACTTTGAGCGACTCGCGTGAACCGAAAACAATCCGGCTAAATTGATCACGCGCATTCAGGTCAAGCCCCATCAAATGTTGAGGTTCTGTCGTGGGGCATCCTAGCGCATGGATGCAGGGAGCGCGTGCGGGAAGCTGTCCGGTATGCCCCGGCTGCCCGATCATCGATTGCAGCGGCTCATGCGTGGCGATAGGCGATGCAAACAGCGCAATCAACACCAGAATCGAGATGATGATGATGCCGAGAACCGCTGAACGGTTGCGAAAGATATATTTAAGCGTATCCAAAAACAGGCTGGAATGGGGCGCTTCGCCCTTCACCTGTGAGTCTTTTTCGAGTTTGGTGATTTTCGCCTGATCCATTTTTAACCCAATCGGATACGTGGGTCGAGATAACTGTAAATAATGTCGGTGAATAAGTTGATCACCACAAATGCGACGGCGATCACGACGGTGAATCCCTGTACCAGCGTGTAATCGCGGGATGTGATTCCATCGACAAGCGTGCGACCTACCCCGGCAAGGCTGAAAATCGTTTCGGTCAGCACCGCCCCGCTGATCAGCAAGCCGAAATTCAAGCCGATGATCGTCACGACAGGGAGCAGCGCGTTACGAACAGCGTGTCCCAGTACAACATGCAGTTCACGTAAACCTTTAGATCGCGCTGTACGCACATAGTCCTGACTGAGCGTCTCCAAAACGCTGGAGCGCGTCATGCGGGCGATAATCGCCATCGGGATGGTACCCACCGCGACGGCAGGGAGAATCAGATGGCGCAGCGCGTTCAGCAAAAGATCACCGTTGAGCGTCAAAATGGCGTTGAGGATATTTAGGCGCGAGATAAACGTGAACAATTGGCTGGGCGTTTGCCCTTCCAAGACCCATCCCCATGCCTCGTAAAAGGGGATCGCGTGAAAGCCCGCCGGAAGCCGCCCCGACGGGGGAAGGGCGAACGGTGTGCCTCGAAGGACGACGCCGAAAATGTACGCCAGCATCAAGCCGAGCCAGAAAACAGGCATGGATACGCCGATATTCGCGCCGATCATCGTGCCAACATCAATTGCCGAATTGCGATAGTACGCCGAAATAATCCCTAATGGCACGCCGAGCAGGATTGCAAACAGGAGCGC
>JBBQRJ010000119.1:0-11683 GCA_038214955.1 Aggregatilineales bacterium
GACCCCACCCCCGACCCCTCCCCGAATTCGAGGAGGGGAGCAAGCAGACTCCTGTTGGCGCCCTCCCCTGAATTCGGGGGAGGGAGGCGAGCGCAGCGAGCGGGGTGGGGGTCAAACTGACACCCTGCGTAAGGTGAGTTAGAAGGTTATGCCCTCTAAGGCTTCACGATAGGCAGTGGCTTCGGCATTGGTCAGCATACTGTTCAACTGCACCATAACATTGTGCTTGACGTACACATAGATCACCGTGCGGCGGGTCGCAGAATTGTTACGTAGGCTCTCGATATAGGCTTGCCACGCCGCCAACTGCTCCGGGTTTTCAAACACGATCAACTGCCCGCCAACAGGCGCAATGCTTGGGATTTCAAACACAAAGCGTTCGCCAAATTCTCCCGGCTCATCACGACCCGCAGACATTTGCGATTGCGGATTTTGGACACTCAAACCCGCCGCTGTGAAGGCATCGAAAACATCTTGCGCCGTGAACGCCGCAAACGGGATCGGCGTCGCCGTTGGACTGCCAAAGGGAAGTGCGCCGCCGCACGCGGTGAGCAAAAGGACAGTTGCGATTAGCATAGACAAAAGGTATCGTTTGAACATTGAGCCACTCCTAGCGAAAAGATGCCGCCATGACGATGGTTTATCATGAAGATGATGGTAACGTAGAAATTTTAACAGGCAAGCGGATCGGAATTATTGGCTACGGTAATATGGGCTGCCCAATGGCACTGAACCTGCGTGACAGCGGTGTCAACGTCCTCGTTCACGAGCCGCGCCCTGAAAAACAGGCTGAGGCGATTAATCATGGATTCGCGCTGGTCGAAATTGCCGAACTTGTCACCGCGTCGGATGTGATCATGCCGCTACTGCGTGATGAAGCGATGCCCAAAATCTACCTCGAAGGCATTTCGCCTCATCTGCGGCGCGGGCAAACCCTGATCTTTAGCAGTGCCTATAACCTGACCTTCGGATTTATCGAAGCGCCGCCATTCGTGGATGTCGGTTTGGTGGCGGCACGGACGCATGGCGCGGCAGTCCGCGAACGCTATTTATCCGGCGAAGGCTTTGCCTCGTTCGTCGCTGTCGCGCAAGACGCCAGCCGAAATGCATGGCAAACGGTGCTGGCAATCGCAAAAGCGGCGGGAGCATTGCGACGCGGGGCGGTAGAGGTTCGCTTTGAGCAAGAAACCGAACTTGACCTGTTTTTGCAGCAAGCGGTTTTGCCAATTTTTCACCAAGTAGTCATCACAGCGGCAGAACTGTTGATGAAACTTGGTTATCCCCCCGAAGCCGTGTTCACCGAATTGTATCTATCGGGCGAAACGTCGGACTATTTACGGGCGGCGGCGAGTCAAGGATTGATGCGGGCGCTCGATTCGCAAGCACTCACAGCGCAGTATGGCATCCTCAGCCGTTACGAACGCTTCAACGATCTCAAACTGGAGCGCCTGATGGAAATCACGCTGGAAGATATTCGCAGCAGTAAGTTCGCGCAAGAATGGGCGAAAGAGTTCAATGCCGATTATCCCCGCTTGAGAACCCTGCTTAAGAATCGTCAGGCAATGGATATGTGGGAACTTGAACAGCAAACCCTTGATTTGTTACATCAGGACAAGTAAAAATTAACGTGTTTACGGCGTCTAAAGACTGTTGTTTAAAATACGGCGATAGGTGACTGAATGTCCACCGCACAACAAAACACGACCCTTACTTCCCGCCTGAATGCGGTAAAAGACCTCAGCGGGTTTGATCCCAAGTTGATCGATGACTTTGGTAACTTCCTCACGACTGCCCCGGAGGAAGACTTATTCCGCGTGAGTCCCCTTTACTACGCGCCTACCCATAACCTGACCAACCGGGAGGCGACTGATCTGTTCCTGTATGCGACGCATGTGGGTATTCTCGAATTTAACTGGGGCGTACTCTGCCCATCGTGCTATGCCTTCATCACCTCACCGGGAGGCTTGCGGGCAATCCAGAATCAATCGTACTGCAATCACTGTATGCTCGGTTTTGATGTCTCGGTAGACGATAACATTGAAGTCGCGTTTACTGTCTCCCCTTCGACGCGCAACATCCGTTTTCACGACATGAATATGCTCGACTTTCAGCAAGATTGGCTGCTGTGGTTTTACTCGCACAGCCTGTATCACGCGCCGGAAATCCGTGATATTGTCGTGAAGTTGATGATCGCTTCCGAAAAAGTAGCGCGTGATAGATCGCGTACCATCGACGCCACGCTGGTCGAAGGCGCAACGTATTTCGCCACCACGCCTGATATTCATGCGTTTGCCAACATCCTCTGCCGTGCTGATGGCGCAAGCGAAATCATATTTGACCTATTTGACGGGCGTATTGTGCCTGAAACTGCAATTTTGAAACCCGGCAAAGTCAAAATGACGTTTCGTAACCGTGTGGGCAAAGAAGTGGTATTCGGCGTCATCTTCGACCCGCGCAGAGGAATCCCCAATCTATCGCCGGAAGAAGACGCGATGATCAAGGCTCACTTTTCCCAACCACTGCTCTTTTTGACGGGTAAACAGGTGGCGACCTCTCAAGTCTTTCGTGATTTGTTCCGCACCGAAAGCATCCCGTCTGATTTAGGGTTGGCGTTCAAAAGTGTGACCTTTCTATTCAGCGATTTGAAAGGCTCAACGGCGCTGTACCAGCGTGTTGGGGATATTCGCGCCTTTGAAATCGTGCGTAAGCATTTCATTTTGCTGCGCGACATCATTGCAGAATTCGGCGGCTCGGTAGTCAAAACAATCGGTGACGCGGTGATGGCGAGTTTTGCTGATCCGCTGGCAGCAGTTCAAGCCGCCGTCGTGATCAACCAGCAAATCGGCAGCTTGGGCGACGAACAAGAATCGCTCATCGTCAAAATTGGCGTCCATATGGGATCATGCATCGCAGTCGAATCCAATGACCGTTTAGACTATTTCGGGCAAACCGTCAACATGTCTGCACGGGTGCAAAGCATCGCTAACGGGGGTGAACTGGTGATCACCGACCCCGTTTTCACCTCTCCGGGCGTCGAAGAACTGATCCGCGATGCCCGTTTGGGCATCACACTAGACAGCGTGCTGCTGCGCGGCATTGACGGCGAAACCCCCGTTTATCGCCTGAATTAACTCTGATTTTCACGATTGAACGGATCGCCACGATAGCGATCCGTTTATTTTTAGATATTCTTTCCTGCCTCATCATTTACGCTTTAAATCCGTGTTAAATGATATAATTTGCGTAATTCATTTATCTAGAGAATCCCCATGAACCCAAATAGAGAAATTAAAATAGGTATTGTTGCTACTTTGATCGGACCTTATGAGGTTCTAGGACGGGAAGGCTTGATCGGTGCGGCGCTGGCAGTCGCTGAATTTGGCGGGAAAGTCGCTGGCAGAGAAATCAAGTTAGTGGTCAGGGGTTCAAATGCCATCGCAGACTCGGCAGTAGACGCGGTTCAGGTGTTGATAGACAAAGAGCAGGTCGATTTTGTGGTGGGTCCCCTTTCGGGCAATGAAGGGTTAGCGGTGCGCGACTTCACCCGTCGTCACCCCGAACGCGCCTTTTTGAACGGCGCTTCGGCGGCGCAAGATGTCACGCTGCGTAATACATCGCCCAATTTTTTCAATTTTGCCACACACGCGGTTCAAAATATGGCGGGTTTGGGGACGTATGTCTATGAACAGCTTGGCTATCGTCGCATGGTGACGTTAGGCGAAGATTATTCGTACCCGCACAGTTTGATCGGCGGTTTCATGATTGATTTTTGTCGGGCGGGGGGCAAAATCGCGGAGCGGTTCTGGGTGCCACTGGGTACACACGATTACACAGACGTTTTCGCGGCATTACCGAAAGATATTGATGCGGTGCTGGTCGGCGTGACAGGCAGTGATGCGATTGAGTTTTTCCGCCAATACACCGAAGCGGGGTTAGACTTTCCGATGGTGGGCGGTTCCAGCACGGTTGATCCGTTCGTGTTGAATGCTAGTCGTCCGCTGCCAGAAATTTTGGTCGGCACGCCGAGCGCGGGTCCCGTCACGGAAGATAACCCGAACCCGCGCTGGCAAGCCCTTGTACGAGCGTATCGACAAAAAGTGACAAAGGGATCAACCTCGCTGGGTGTTCCCGGTTACGGTTTCTACTTAAACATGCGTGCCGCGCTGCTGGCAATTGAGAAAATCAACGGGGATTTGGGGAAGGATCATGCTCACTTCAAAACGGCGCTGGCGTCGTTGGAATTTGAAAGCCCTACCGGACTCATCAAACTGGATCATAATCGGCAAGCCATCGCTGACATATTCATCAACGTGTTGGATCAACGTGCCGATGGATCATTTTACAATCGACTGGTAAAAACGACTCCGCAAGTCAATTCGACGCTTGGCATTCCAGAGGCGGAATACCTGACGCTGGGATCACTGACGCGCAGCACGGATATTCAGGGCTGGATCGATAAGCTCAACGTTTCGGAGTGAGCATGTGGATCGCCATGCCCGACGGATTAGCACGTCGGGCAATAACTATAATACGACTTCTGCGACGACGGGTTCAGGAATAGGAAAGTTGTGTTTTAATGCACTTTCGAGCCATGCGCGTTTAGCATCTTCAAGCATTATGTACAACTCGCTCCATGTTTCCGCTTGCGTTATACAGCCGCGTAGCTCTTTAATACGAGCCACAAATCCACCGTCTTCTTTGTCGGGAAAAACCTCAATGGTATACGGAAGCGACAAATAGTAATCAAGAGTCTTATTCATCATCGCTATCGTCCTGTGAACTTTCGTCTTCTATTGGAAACAGCCCATCTATCGTGTTTAATATGAGTTTAACGTAGAATGGCTTCACTTTCGTTCCATGTATAGGAATAACAAGCCGTTCTTGTTCCTCAGACCGCTCATTTAGGAATACGTGGTGACTTCCACTTACATGGTCAAGTATAAAGTCAAAATGTCCAAGCAGCGTTTGAATATCCTGTTTGGTTGCTGCTTTGGGATTATTACGCAGTTTGCGTCGAAGTTTCTCACGTTTGCTCATTATAAATGCTTTCCATAAGGTAAAGGGGCGCAGAAGATTGCGCCCCTGCACAAACGCAATTACTCCGCTGGAGTATCCTTTTGCGGCGTGGCGTTGATGAAACGCATCACGCGGAAGGTTTCGGCATACGCTAAGCCGAGTTCTTTCCCCGCTGCTTGATCCCACATGCGGATCATATCGACGACGCTTTCGTCCAACTGCGAACGATGCGACAACAGCGACTGAATCTTCTTATCCCACACTGCCGACACATCTACCGTGATGTTCGGCTTATCGCTCAACATCAAGTACAGTTCGTTCACGTGATGCGGCTCGAATCCTTCTTCCAGCAGTTCGGGGAAGATCGGGCGGGTTTCCGCCGATGGGAACACAGCATAAAGTGATGCCTCACCTGCCGCACGGTGATCGGGATGGTTGATATAGTCGAAGCCTTCCCCCGACAGCAGCACAATCGTGGGATCCATGATCAACACGCGATCCGGCTTGATGCGGCGGATCAAGCGGGTCAGGTCACGCCGGAGTTCCATTGATGGCGTCAGCGCACCATCAGCATAGCCTAGAAAAACGACTTCTTTGACGCCGACGATCTCTGCGGCGGTGTTCTGTTCGTCTTTACGCCGTTGTACAAGCTGGTCGTAGATGACATCTTTTTCATTGCTGCCTGCCGCGCCATCGGTGACAATACAGTAGCTGACTTCTGCGCCCGACGCTGACCACACCGCAACGCTGCCCGCTGCGCCAAATTCAATGTCATCTGGGTGCGCGGCAATCACCAGCACGCGAAACGGAGACGTTATCGGTTTTTCAAGTTCCATAATTGACCTTTGTGGTGAGAGTAATGAGACACGAATCAAGACGCTTTCAGACTCGTATCTCATTACTCAGGATTCATCACTGAATTGATTCGACTTCGGGGAACGCCTTCAACGCTTCGACAAATAGATCGCGGTATGCCAGCGCATCCGCTTCGGTTTCGCCTTCAAAACGCAAACTCAGCACGGGTTCAGTGTTGCTGGCACGCAGCAAACCCCATCCCCGCTCAAACTTCACGCGGATTCCATCGACTGCCACAAGTTCGCCTTTGCCTTCTAACGCCGAACGCACAGAGGCGATGACCGCCGCTTTCGACTCGTCGGGACAATGCGGGCGATATTCGGGCGTGCTGTACAGCGTGGGGATACTGGCGTTCAACGCTGAAAGCGTTTGTTTGGATGCTGCCACGATATGCAGCAAACGCCCCGCCGCCAAAAACGGATCATCAAACCCGTAGTAGTCTTCGCCCAAGAAAATATGACCGCTCATTTCGCCGCCAAGCAGAGCGCCTGTTTCAACCATTTTTGCCTTGACCAACGAATGCCCGCTTGCCCCCATCACCGGGACGCCGCCCGCCTTCGCTACTTCGTCAAACAACACCTGACTGCTCAACACATCCCCGATCACGGTTGCGCCGGGATGCCGTGTGAGCATATCTCGCGCCAATAATGTCAAAATGCGGTCTGCCGCGATCAGGTTGCCCTGCTCATCGACTGCCCCCATGCGATCTGCATCCCCGTCAAAGGCGATCCCCAAATCTGCGCCGACTTCGCGCACTTTCGCGCCTAATGCCAGCATATTCGCTTCGACCTGCGGATCGGGATGATGATTCGGGTAACTTCCATCGTCGTCGCAAAATAACTCGGTGACATTGTGTCCAAGCGTGCGGTACAACTTCGGCGCAAGCATCCCCGCCGTGCCGTTGCCCGCATCGATCACGATCTTGAGGGGGCGAGTTTTCACCCGCAGTTTCGGGATCACATCGGCGTAGTAGTCCTCAACCGATTCGATGCAGTCAATATCACCCGTGCCATTGACAAACGATTCAGTTTCGATCAACCGTAGAATTTCCTGAATCCCGTCACCGTAGACATTACGTGCGCCTACGCTCAACTTGAACCCGTTTTGATCAGGCGCAAGGTGACTCCCCGTGACCATCATGCCGCCCGCATTGCTGCGCTTGACCGCATTCCAGTAAACCACGGGCGTTGAAGTCAGCGCAATATCTACTACATGACAGCCTGCCTGAGCCAAACCATGCATCGCAGCATCCATGAGCGCCAATGAGGAAAGGCGATTATCGCGCCCTACCACCACCGTGCGACGTTCTTCCACATTGCGTAGATAAGTGCCGAATGCCCGACCAATCAAACGGGCAACGTCGGGGGTGAGCGGCGCATCTTTGCCCATCGCCGTACCGCGAATATCGTACTTCTTAAATAACTTTGCGTTCACTGAAACCATGCTGTGAGTTAAAAGTTAAAAATAGAAAGGTAAAAGTCCTTCCACTTTTAACTTTTAACTTTTCCCTTTCTACTATTTTTCTACGATGACGATCTCTTGCTTTACATAGACGCGACGACGATCCAAAATATCCTGATGAACATGCGTGCCGGGTCCCACTTCAACCGCTTCCCCGATTTTGACACCCGGCATAGTCATCACATCAACGCCGAGGAATGTCCCCTGCCCGATAATTGCGCCGAGTTTGTCACGCCCACTGCTGATCTTGTTCCCCTTGATGATGCTGTTGACCGCCTTGTGATCAATGCGTAGATTGGCGGTTGTACAGCCCGCCGAAAAATTCACACCCGAAGCGAATACGCTGTCTAAGACGCGGCAAGCGTGCATATCACAGTGATCCGCGACGTAGCTGCGGGCGACTTCGGTGGTATAACCAACGTTGCAATGGTTCAACACCATCGAATTACGCACGAGCGCGTTGTTGCCAACAATGGTGTCTGAACCAATGTAGGCGGGACCCACAATCGCCGCGCCGGGGAATATCTTTGCACGATCTCCAATATACACATCCCCCACAATGGTGGCAGAGGGAGAGACAAACGCGCTTTCTGCAATGATCTTCCCCTGTATTTTCGACAGGTAGGTATTCATCACATCAAGGACATGCCAGGGGAATTTCAGCGCGTTCCAGACGCCGCGATAGGGTACAACCTTGAACACATGCACGTTCATCAGATGATCCATTGCCCGCTCGTAGTGATCATCCGTCGGGTTGTCTTTGGCGTACTCTTCTTGAAGGGCGTTCATCAAGCGTGAGCTATCAGGGTGGATGTGTGCCACGATGTTGACCAGATTGCTTGGACGATTCTCCGCGCCGGGTTTCTCCACAATGCCCGTAATTCGTCCCGTCGGGCTGACGATCAGGTAGCCGCCGGGGAAGTATTCTTCCTGCTCATACCCGCCAATATAGGTTGCAGTCGGGTCGGCATTGAACGCCTTAAGTAAATCCAAGTGGAGTTGATCATCGACAACATCATGCACTTGCGTGACGTAAATTGGCGTGTCGGGGCGGCTTGGCAGCGCCGAACCTGCTTGCAGTAGGGCATCGCCCATGCCCCTCGCCCCTGATTGAACGACCACACGAATATCCATCGAGCGAATCTGCGCGGTGAGGGTTTTGATGTCTTCAAAGTTGCCGGGGTTGGCGACGATCACCGCCTCTTGCAAACCAAGCCCCTCATAGCGCCGCAGTTGGCTGACCAAAAGCGGTTCTGTGCCAAAACGTAAGAGTGACTTTTCGCGCAGGGGCCACATGCGCGATGACGCACCCCCCGCAAGAACAATCAATATCGGCAGTTGAGCCATAAACGACGTATCCTTTGATGTTCGCAAAACAGATGTATTCTAACCTATTGTTTCGCTGATCTTCAATCAACGTTATATCGGGAGTCTGACCGCGCAATGCGTGGCTCTAATGGTCTTAAGTGGCACTACTTGCAAAGATATGCTAGGGCTACCCTAGCAGTACATCGCATTTTAAAATGGAAAAGGCTTAACGAACAATGGAACTGAACGGTCATCAGCTTGACAGCAGCGAAACGGGAACAGTCGCCCTCAAGCGCGGACTAGCCCAAATGCTCAAAGGCGGCGTGATCATGGATGTGGTGACGCCTGATCAAGCAAAAATCGCAGAGGATGCGGGCGCAGTCGCGGTCATGGCGCTGGAACGCATTCCGGCGGATATTCGCGCACATGGCGGCGTCTCGCGTATGAGCGACCCCGACATGATCGAAGGGATTATGGCAGTGGTAACGATCCCCGTGATGGCGAAAGTCCGAATCGGGCATTTTGTCGAAGCGCAAATCCTTCAATCCATTGGGATTGATTATGTAGATGAAAGCGAAGTCCTCACCCCCGCCGACGAAGAACATCACATCAACAAGCATAAATTCAAAGTCCCGTTTGTGTGCGGCTGCCGCAACCTTGGGGAGGCGCTCCGTCGCATTGCAGAAGGCGCGGCAATGATCCGTACCAAGGGTGAAGCGGGAACAGGCGATGTGGTAGAAGCGGTACGCCATGCGCGGCAGGTTCACGGCGAAATTCGTCACCTGACAACCCTTGATGAAAACGAACTGTTCACCTTCGCCAAGAACATCCAAGCGCCGTATGATCTCGTGGTCGAAACAGCGAAATTGGGTCGGCTGCCCGTTGTCGAATTTGCGGCGGGCGGTATCGCAACCCCGGCGGACGCCGCGCTCATGATGCAGTTGGGCGTCGATGGCGTATTCGTGGGGTCGGGCATTTTCAAGAGCGGAAACCCTGCTCAACGCGCTAAGGCGATTGTCGAAGCGGTTACACACTTCAATAACCCTGACGTGCTTGCCCGCGTGAGTCGCGGTTTGGGCGAAGCGATGGTCGGAATTAGTGTAGGGCCAGACAACCTGATTATGGGAAAACGCGGCTGGTAAACCGATTTACTGATTAGGCGTGTGCGCTACGAATGGCGACGCTGTTTGCGGTTGATTTCCGCCACGCCTATGATGGTTCCATCAAGAAGTAGAAAACGCTTCTTGCCCATGAGCCGGTGCAGCACTTGATTGATGTACCGGCTCTCTTGCTTCCAGAACGCTTCAAGTGACATCTGCGCTAACTCATGCAGTGTGGATTGTTGAACTGCGGTCGTGCGTTCGTTTTCAACCGCTCTTGACTGCAACACATCGCGTGTCACCTTCATATTCTTCAAACGGGTATCGATCTGAGCTAGTTCTTCTTGATAGATCGCTTGCAGTTCAGACCCCGCTTTTGCCTGTTCACGAATGAGACTGCGGGCTTCTAGCTCCAACTTCACAATTTCCGCGTTCAAGTCCTGAGCCCTCGCTTGATGATTCAACTCAGACGGTTGAGCCGCATTGAACACATCCGTCGAATTACGCTCGATCATCTGTCTCAGGTATTCATTCATGAGTTCGATCAGTCGTTTTTCGCTCATGATGCGCGTATTGCTGCACTCCGGTCTTCCCTTTGAACGCGACTTTGCGGCGGGACACAGCACACCTCGATACGCTTTTGAATTCTTGACGTGCGTTGCCCAGAAACTCCCGCACTCCGCGCATACCCCTAATCCACTGAACCGATGCGTCCGCTGTGGATCGGAGTGACCGCGAACCGTCTCCGAACGGCGACGGATTTCCGCTTTGACGCGCTCCGCCGTTTCGCCTTTCCAGACAGGAGTATGTGTGTTGCGAAAGATCACCGCACCTTCCGGCATCGGCACCAACTCATCGTAGACCCAAGCGCCGTACTTGAAACCGTTCTTGGAGCGTGCGTTGGCATGAAATCGGGCGATATGTCCCCAGAAGATTGGCTTCATCACCAGCCGATAGAGAAATCCAGAGTAGTACCGTGATCCCTCATCGTTGATGTGTCCATATCGCTCAAACAACTCATCTTCAATATCGTACCAAGCAACTCCGGCAAGGATTAACTCGGCGAGATCGTTCCACAATCGGCGCTTGCCCTCATTAACTTCAAGACAAGTAGCTTTCCCTGTGGTCGGATCACGAACAACCTTGTGTGACATTGGGACGCGGCTGCTGATCGGCAATCCGCGCTGCGCACGAGCTGTCATTGATCGATCCCGTGCTTTGACGAGTCGGTCAATATCACCAGCCGCTTTGTAACCGCCCATTGCGATAAACATGCGATAGTTCGTGTCATCGATCCACCCATCTTGCAGCGAATAGATCCGCGCCTTGATATTGATGGTACGTTCGACCACATAAGCATGGAGCGCCTGTGTGCGTGCAAACCGATCCCCATCCCGAACAATCATCACGTCGAAGTCCTCTGACTGCCAATGGCGGTATAAACGATTGAATGCCTCCACGCCTTTTTTTGCCGCATCGGACGCTAGTTCATGAAAATCGACGTAACGGCGGCTGTGTCCTGGGACTTTCAGAACATCGACAATCTGCCATCCGTTACCCTTTGCGAGCGCAATAGAATCAGCTTCCTGATCAGGTAGACTAATCTTCTCCGGCTCGTTTTGTGCGCGTGAAGACACGGCACACCAGATTATGCATCGAACCATTTGACCTCCGGTCTAGCTCTGGTTATCCGAAATTGCGCGGTACTGCCACTCGTAGCCGATAGGCCCGTGATGCGGTATTTGGCGCAACTCCATTAAACCAGCGTCCGCCAGTTTTCCCAACAAAACGACGTCCCATTTGTTCAGCGCGTTTTTGTTCAGGCGTACTGCCAGCTCGGAACGGTTAATCCACCCACCCGCTTGACGCAGAACATCTAAAATTGCCTGTGCTTTCGGCGTCAGGTTGGTTTGGGATGTATCACCCATTGCTAGACCTGTTGA
>JBBQRJ010000120.1:0-11671 GCA_038214955.1 Aggregatilineales bacterium
AGGACATGCGGGCGCTCAACAACTGATGTCGCTGCCTAACCCGCCGGATGCGATTGTGTGCGCGTCTGACCTGATCGCTATCGGCGCGATTCAATGGCTGCGTCAACATAATTTCCGCGTCCCCGACGACATCGCTGTGACGGGTTTCGACAACGTGAGCGAGTCGACTTTCATTGTGCCATCCCTAACAACCGTCCATGTGCATAAACAGTTGTTAGGCGAACTCGCTGCGGAACGTGTCGTGCGGCAAATTGAGAACGAGAATGAAACTCCCTTGTTTATTCGCACCCCGGTTCAACTTGTGATACGCCAATCATGCGGCGCAGACCTACAAAAACGTACTTCCTCATAACCTAGCCTAGCGGTGTGCCGTATACGCCAAACTCTACCGCGCCGGTGTTGCCGCCGCTGCTGGTGACGACATTAAAGCGCAGCGTAGTTGTCTCAAAATCGACCTCGAACGAATACGCCTGATTCGCGTCGGGGACTTCAAACGGACCGTAGATCGTGCCATCATCTGCGCTGATGTTGAAGGCGAACACTTGCGCCGTGCCGTCAGACATCGAGCGCGACCAATATTCGATCCGGTCAATCTGCGAACGCTGTGCGAGGCGAATTTCGATAAATGCGTTGTCGCCATCCCCCTGCGACGACCACGCCGAATTACCGCTGCCGTCTACGGCGCTCATCACGCCCCAACGCTCATCAAGTTCAGCGCCGCCGAATGCGCTGCTGTAGTCCAATATTTCCGCGCCCAGTTCAGGCGATGCAAGGTTAGTGATCGCCGTTTCTTGACGGGGCGGCGTGGTAAAGGTCAGCACAGGGGAAATATAGATCACGCCAGCGTCGTCCGTCCCTTGCACGCGATAATAGTAAGTCGTTTCTGGTTCGAGATCGGTTAACAACGGGTGATGATTGGTATGCGTCCCGCCGTCCATATCCATATCGACTGCCAGCGCTCCAAAAGCGGGCGTTGTGCCGTAGACGATACTGCACGCAACGGCAACCGTCGTCGTGATCGGCAAAGTCGCCGTACCATCGTTAGCAAACCCCGTCACGATGAGTTCGCCTTCAAGGATGCTCTCAACGGAGCGAAAGATCACTGATTCAAGTATCTCAGGGATAGGCGTCACTTCCTGCGCTCTAATTTGCGCTCTAATTTGCATGGCAAACATCAGCGTTACAATAGTCGTGATGAGGATTCGTGACCGTTTGTTCATAGGACTCCACCTTCTTTTGCAAAGATTTTAATCAGCGAACGCGCATATGCAAAATTTGAAGGCTAGTGCGTCCGTATCAGGGGGACAGTATGGCTCGTATCAAAATTGCGTACATCGGGGGTGGCAGCACCCGCTCCCCCGGTACAATGGCGTCATTCATCGCGCAGGGAGAGAATTTTCAGGGGTCAGAGATCGTCCTCGTTGACCTGAACGCGGAACGCTTGCAAATCGTCAAGACGATTGCCGAGAAAATGGCGCGAAACAGCAGCATCGATCTGAAGATCACGGCGACTACGGATCGCCGCGCTGGTCTGGTCGATTGTGATGCGGTGCTGACAAGTTATCGCCCCGGCGGATTTGAGGCACGCTATCTCGATGAAAGTATCCCGCTCAAGCACGGTATGATCGGGCAGGAAACGCAGGGCGCGGGCGGGTTCTTCATGGCGCTGCGTTCAATCTATGTCATGCAGAGCATTTTAGAGGACATCGAACAGGTTGCGCCGGGAGCAAAAGTCTTTAACTACACCAACCCGATCAACCTTGTATCAGAAGCAGCGACTCATCATTCAGATATTCCGTTTTACTCCTTCTGCGAAGGACCGCTTTTTTTCGCACAGAGTGTTGTGAGTTCTGCCGGACTCGACCCGTCGAAACTAGACGCGGTGATGGTGGGACTGAATCACAACTGCTGGACAGTGCGCCACCTGTACGACGGTGAGGATGTGATGCCTTTGCTGGCACAGGGTTATGAGCGCAGCCTCCGCGTGGGGTCTCTCACCGAACATCAGCGCCGTATGTTGAAACTAGCGGTCACAATGGGGACAATCCCCGCCGACTATTTCCAATACTACTACTTCCGCGATGAAGTGCTGGCGCATTTGCAAGCCAAACCGACGACTCGCGCACAGGATATTATGGCGAACGTGGGCGACTACTGGCAGCATTACCGTGAACAAGCCGAATCGGAGAATCCACAGCTTGACCCCAACCGATCACGCGGTGGGATTCACGAATTAGAACTCGCCATTGATGCGATGGATGCCATTTTTAATGATCGCAAAGAAATTTTACCCGTCAATGTGCCGAATCGCGGCATTCTGCCCGACTTCCCCGATGATCGCGTAGTGGAAGTGCGCGGTTATTTCGACAAGAACGGCGTTACCCCATTGGCAGACGGCAAGCTGCCGCAGCAAGTCGTCGGACTGGTGCAGATGCTTGGCGAGTATCAAGCGTTAGCGGCAGAGGCGGCATGGTGCGGGCGGCGCATCGATGGCATTCGCGCACTTGCCAGTAATCCACTTGTGCTATCCTTAGAAAAAGCCGAAGCCATTTACGATGAAATGGCGGCGGCGCACAAAGACTATTTGCCCGAACGGTTGCTCAGTTAATGAGATGCGGTGACGGTTTTTCTAAAGAGGGTCAACGTCAAATCCGAATGGTTGCTCAGTTCATGGGGATGTGGTGACGGTTTTTCTTGGCGTAGATGGTGGGAACACCAAAACGATTGCGCTCATCGCAGATGCGGACGGTCATATCTTGGGCGCGGGACGCAGCGGTTGCAGCGATATTTACGGCGCGGCATCCCCGCAAATTGCCGTTCAAGAGATTGTGCGGGCAGTTGAAGCGGCATTAGCGGCGGCAGGGCGGGGGCGTGAAGAAATCCTCAACGCCTGTTTCAGCCTTGCCGGGGCAGACTGGCAAGAAGACTACGCCTATCTCTACGCCAATTTAGAAACCTATCAATTTGGGCGCGAAATCGAAATCTATAACGATGCATTTGGTGGTTTGCGGGCGGGTGTTCCTGATGGCGTTGGCGTGATCATTGTGTGTGGCACAGGCACAGCGACGGCGGCACGCAACGCAAAGGGCGATTTCTGGCATGTGAGTTTCTGGCAAGAATCGCTCGGCGGGCGGGAGCTAGGACAGTTGGCGCTGCGAGCGGTCTACCGTTCAGAGTTGGGGATAGAGCCGCCCACTTCCCTCACCGCGCCAATTCTCGCGCTGTACCGTCAACCGAATGTTGAATCGCTTCTCCACTTGCTGACAAAAAATGATCGCTCTGTCCCCGTTGGAATTGATTGCAGTCGCATTTCCCCCATTATTTTGACTGAAGCAGTCAAAGGCGACAACGCAGCACGGGCAGTTGTTGATGAACATGCGCGGCTGTTGGTCGAATATGCATTGGCGGCGGCTCGAAAAGTTGGCTTAGATGGAACGCCATTCACGCTTGTGCTGAATGGCGGTGTGTTTCGACATGAGGGACGCGCCATGCTGGATGCTGTAGCGGCGCGAGTGGCGCAGCGTGCGCCGGGGGTGAAGCTGGTACGCAGTCGCCATGAACCCGTAATCGGGGCGCTTTTGCAAGCCTTCGATACGAGCGGCTATGCGATCACGCCTGACTTGATAGAGCGTTTAGATCGCACGATGCCGCCCCGCAGCCTATTTTCAACGATTGATTGACCCTACGATCCGCTTTCTGAGCGTAGATTTTCCAACATCCCTGTAATCATCGTTTCCGGGCTTGTACCTTGCGCCCCTCCCTGAAAACTCAGCAGAGTCGTTAAGGGCAAATCCCGAAAAAAGACACCCATGTCTGATACTATCAGCCGAACCGTGATTAAAACCGATGAGCGCCTCGTACAGCGGTTTGACGTAGCATGATATACGGGGTCATCGTAGCTGAAAGCAAACGCGGTTGTCTACTGAAATTTCACAACGTTACAGGTAGCGAAAGGTGTAGTAATATACTATTTTACACACCTATCATTCCATGCGGTTAAAGGCTTAACATGCAGTTTTCGATTTACGTTTGGCTGACATTTGCTGCAACCCTCGTTTCGATCTGGTTAACCTATGCGATTTGGTCGCGTCGCCCCGGCATCGGTGTCACCCCATTTGTGGTCATGACGTTGGGTATCACCCTATGGACAGGCGCCAGCGGGTTTGAACTGTTGTTATCAGATTACGTCGGCAAAACGGTTGCGATACATCTTATTTATATGGGTATCGCCATTGTGATGTCTGGTTGGTTGGTTTTCGCGCTTCAATATACGGGCAACGACAGGTGGATTACCCGCAAACTTTTGTTGTTCTTCTTGATTGAACCGCTTATTGTGCAGGGGTTGATCTTCTCCAACGGGATTCACCATCTTTTCTGGACATCGCATGAAATTGTCATGATCAACGGCATGGCGATGATTGAGCCACAGTATGGTACTGGCTTTTGGATTCATGCGTTCTATTCTTATGCATTTCTTTTTATTGGCGCGGCGCTGCTGGTACGCGCTTTCATTCGCTCTCCACAACTTTATCGCGGGCAGGTGGCGTTTTTGTTGATCGCCATATTCGCGCCCTGGGTCGCTAATGTCATGTACCTTTCGGGCTTAAGTCCACTTCCCGACTATGTTGACCTGACGCCGCTGTCATTCGTCATTACTGGCGCTGCTACTGCGTGGAGTCTATATCGTTTCCGTTTAATGGATATTATACCGGTTGCCCGCGAGACGATCATCGACAAGATGGACGATGCTATTTTAGTCATTGACCGTAACAGTCGCATTGTAGACATCAATCAAGCGGCTTTAAAACTGCTGCGCCAGTCGCCCAATTCTGTCATCGGACGCGCCGTAGCAGAAGTGATTGTCGGGCAAGAAGCCTTGGTAAACCAGTTCCGTGAAATGGATGAAGTCGATACGGATATTGCTATATCGATGGACGGAACAACGCGCACGTTTAACTTACGCATTACGTCATTGAGAAATCGGCAGCAAGAAGTGACCGGACGCATCGTCGTACTGCACGACATCACGTCACTGAAGGAAACCAACGATCAACTGAAAATTGTCAGCGAAAAGGCGTCAGAAGCAACCCGCTTAAAGAGTGAATTTTTAGCAACCATGTCGCACGAATTACGCACGCCCCTCAACGCCATCATCGGCTATACCGAACTACAATTAATGGGAATCGCCGGAGAACTAAACCAGACTCAGCACGATTATCAAGAGCGTGTGTTAGCAAATTCGCGGCATTTACTCAGCATGATCAACGACATCCTTGATTTGTCGAAAATCGAAGCGGGACGTATGGAACTCATCAACAAACCTTTTATTGTACGCATCTGGCTTGATGAACTTGTGCGGCAAAATGTTGTGCTGGCACAGGACAAAGGGCTGGAATTTACCGCCCAAATTGATCCGCTCATTCCAGAGGCGCTGGTCGGTGATGTAGGACTCCTTCGCCAGATCGTGGTGAATTTGCTCTCCAATGCGTTCAAGTTTACGAAAAAAGGGTCAGTCCAATTAAGCATTCAATCCGCCGCGGATCAATGCTGGTCAATTGCTGTTTCCGATACGGGCATTGGCATTCCACCGCATAAACTGGATACCATTTTCACCGAGTTTTATCAGGTAGACAGCAGTTTTACCCGCGAATACGGGGGGACAGGCTTGGGACTCGCCATTGCCCGCAAGTTGGTTGCGACAATGGGCGGGCAAATCCGTGTGAAAAGTACATTGGGGGAAGGAAGTGTTTTCACCGTCACGCTTCCCAGGGTCGAAGAAAAGATGATCACGAGCGTAAGCAGCTCGTAGATTGTTCATGCGACGCAGCGAACCTATTTCACAATTGCCGCCGTTAGCTCGATCCCCCCAATCGCGGACGAGTCCACAAGTCCTGTAGCAGGATTGCACGCCTTTGCAACCCTGAGTATACTGCGAGGATCGAGCGTATTACGGGTTCTGGCGAATGTAGGTAGCAGAGTTTAATCTCGAAAGGATGGACGCGATGGTTCGCGTCCCTACAGGCAGATTTTCGTAGGGACGGAAACTATTCCGTCCGTCTTTAGACTTTGCAATCCGTGCGATAATCTGGCACATTCTCTAGTTGCTTCTCAATGACACAACTTTTCTAACGATTAAATTGCTCAATCGCCTGCATCGAGGTACTGCACAGCTTTACCGCATTATAGATGAATAGGATGATCTTCGAGCTTGAATCCAGAGGTACCAAATCGAATGCAAACTCCTTCCACATTGGTGATCGGTGCAGGACCTGCCGGTCTAAGCGCAGCTTACGAACTTGTACAGCATGGCTGGAAACCGCTTGTTGTCGAACAATCTGACCTTGTTGGCGGCATTTCGCGGACGGAGAGCTATAAGGGCAATCGTTTCGACATCGGCGGACACCGCTTTTTCACGAAAGTTGAAGAAATCGAGCAGTTGTGGCGTAAAGTCGGTGGACATCAGTTCCGCAAAGTCAAACGGCGATCACGCATCTATTTCGATGGGCATTTTTTTCCATATCCCCTTCAATTTTTGCCCACATTACGTCAGTTGGGTCTGTGGCGCAGTCTTGATATTGTCATTAGCTACCTTAAAGCAAAGATCACCCCCTATAAAGTAGAAGAAACATTCGAGCATTGGACGGTCAACCGCTTTGGCAGACGCCTGTTCGAGATGTTCTTTCGCACCTATACGGAGAAAGTATGGGGTATCCCTACAAACGAAATTGGCGCAGATTGGGCGGCACAGCGTATTCAAGGCTTATCACTTAGCACCGCCGTGATAGGCGCTCTGTTTCCCTTCAAAGATGGTAGTATCAAAACGCTTATTGAAGAATTTGATTATCCCGTGCTGGGTCCGGGCTTGATGTGGGAACTGTTCACCGATGAGGTTGTGCGCGGTGGGGGAGAGGTTCGCAAAAACATCGGTGTCACACGCCTCGATCACGATGGACGGCGAGTCACCGCCGTGCAGTTGCAAGGGTCAAGCGGCGCAGAAACGTTGACGCCCGATCAAGTGATTTCTACGATGCCGCTGCGAACGCTCATTCAGTCGCTCAACCCTGCGCCGCCGCCCGCTGTTCTAGAAGCCGCATCAAACCTTCAGTATCGAGACTTTATCATTGTCGTGTTGATGGTTGATCATCCCGCCGTATTCAATGACAATTGGCTCTACATCCACGCGCCAGAGGTAAAGGTGGGGCGCATCCAGAATTTCAAGAACTGGAGCATGGATATGGTGGCTGATCCGTCTGGGACGACGCTCGGCATGGAATATTTCTGCTCCCTCGGTGATTCGCTCTGGTCAATGACCGACGAAGAGTTGATCGCGCTGGCGACAAAAGAACTCGGACAACTTCAGTTTGTACCGGGTCTAAAGGTCGAAGACGCCACCGTGATCCGCCAGCCAAAAGCCTATCCAGTTTATGATCGCAGCTACCGGGATAACCTCGCCGTGATCAAGTCGTATCTAGCGACATTAACAAACCTGCAAACGATTGGTCGCAATGGGCTTCATCGTTATAACAATCAAGATCATTCCATGCTGACAGGCTTATACGCCGCCCGCAATTTACTGGGTGAGTCGCATGATGTATGGGAAGTGAACACCGAGCGTTCTTACCACGAAACGTTTATGGCATCTGAAAAAACACGCAAAACAGGGACACGAGTCATAGATGAGATTAGCGACTTCTGAAACAACGCCATCGCTGCGATGGCATTGTTTCTGCTGCTAGGCGATCAGATGCCGCTAAAAGCGTTGAATCCACCATCCACCATGATCACCGTACCGTTCACGAATTTGGCGGCGGGGCTACACAGCCAGATCAACGCGCCGATCAAGTCTTGCGGGTCGCCAAAACGTCCGGCGGGCGTATGCTCAATGATGCGCTTGCCGCGTGCCGTGAGCGTGCTGTCGGGGTTGATGAGCAGCGCACGGTTTTGATCACCGAGGAAAAAACCCGGCGCAATCGCGTTCACGCGCAGCCCTTCGCCAAACTTGGTTGCCAGTTCAACCGCCATCCACTTGGTGAAGTTATCAATCCCTGCTTTTCCGGCAGAGTACGCGGGGGATCGTGTTAATGCGCGTTGGGCATTCATCGACGAAATGTTGACGATACAGCCCTGTTTTTGCTGTGCCATGCTTTCGCCCAACACCATGGACGGGATCAGCGTGCCGATCAGGTTCAGATCAATCACATGCCGCATCGCCTCGACAGACATATCGAAGATGCTTTTATCCGTCGGCACAGTCGCTTCGGGAGTCGTGCCGCCCGCAGCGTTGATCAAAATATCAATTTTGCCCCATTCCGCCGCAAGTTGGTCGCGCATCGTCTCAACTTGCGCTTTGTCCATCACATCGGCGGGTGCGGCAATCGCATGACCGCCCGCGTCCCGAATCGATTGCGCGATCTCGTCCGCCTTGTCTCGTCGGCGTCCGACAATGGCGACAGTTGCGCCCGCTTGCGCTAAACCATGTGCCATCTTGCTACCGAGGACGCCCGTCCCCCCGGTTACAACCGCCATTTTACCTTCTAAACTAAACAGTTCGTTGATGAAGTTCACTATCATGATCCTTTTTAGGGTGATTGTCGTATGAAGCACCTACAATGCTCGTTGTTGTCACTGTTTTTCTGGCAGCGGGAAAAGGTCACGAATATGGATCAATCGCTGCGTTTTCATCGATTCATTAGCGGCAATACCCACCAGAATCGACGCCGCGCCGTCAATATGCGATGCTGCCCGATGATACGGGTCGGGCGGTGGATTGGGCGAAAAAATTTGCTCCAACATCACCGGATCAGCGCCGCCATGACCGCCTTCCCCCACACTGATCGGCACATCATAAGACGTGCCAAACATGGGATGCACGCGAATCTGTGCCGACTTGAACGAGCCTTTGCTTGTACCTTCTGCTGCTTGTCCGTCGCCCATCAGGTGATTGATGTTTTCGATCACATCAAGTTCGACTCGCCCTTTCGTCCCGGTGATCGCCACGCGCAGCCCTTCCCAGGGACAGTAGGCGATCAAGCTGTAGGTGAGAATAGCGCCGTTCCGATAACAGGCGGTCACACTCATGGTATCCTCAATCGTGACCGGATCGCTGAACACATTCTGGTCACGGATATACCCCGTTTCCGCTTCCGCTGCCATATACAACCCGCGAAACATCTCTTTTTCATCCAACTTAAGCGCAAACGGGTCGTTTTCCGCTTCCGGCACGCCCGTATAACGCTCATACGGATAATGTTCGCCGCGTGCTTCGGCATTTGCCCGCCCGTAAAACGCCAGCTTGCCAAGTGCGAATACGCTGTCGGGGTACGAATCGATCCACCAGTTGACCAGATCAAAATGGTGAGTCGATTTATGCACCAGTAAGCCGCCTGTGTTTTGTTTTTCCCTATGCCAGCGCCGGAAATAATCTGCACCGTGCGATGTGTCCAGCATCCACGAGAAATCGACTGCCAACGGGCGACCAATCACCCCGCGCATGATCACTTCGCGCAGTTGCGTATAGGTAGGCGAGTAACGATAGTTGAACGCCACTTTGAGCGACCTTCCGGTGCGCTCAATCGTGTCGAAGATAGCGCGTAGTTTTTCGCCGTCAATCGTAAGCGGTTTCTCGGTGATCACATCGCAGCCGAGTTCCATTGCTCGAATAATATACAGGTGGTGCGTGTAATCCGGCGTGGTGACGATCACCGTATCGGGCTTTGTTTCGCTGATCATGCGGTCAAATTCAGCCGCTTTATAAAGGGGACGAGGGGGGACTAGCTGTGCGTTGTACCAATCCATACGGGTTTGACTGGTGTCACACAGCGCGACCAGTTCCGTCGAGGCGTCGTAAATATCTTCCACCGCCTGTAACCATAGGTTCGCCCGCGCACCCATTCCCACAATCGCATATTTCCGTTTGGACATGAAGCGTCCGTCCTTTTGATTAAAAACCAGTCGTGTTTCTCCCCTCTCCATTTGGAGAGGGGTCGGGGGTGAGGTTGATTAGAAGCTAATCAAGTCCTGTTCAGCAATGTGCTTTCGGATGACGCGCCTCTAGTCGAACATCTGGCAGTCTTGCGCTCATCTCTGCTCCCCTTTTTACACCCTTTTTCTCTATTCTATACCCTTCTCCCGACCTCTCCCACTTGTGGGTAATGCAGAGCTTGCGCCTTGGTGATGCCGAGTTGTTGTCAATCTGTAATGGCATTCTGGCATTCCAATGGTGCGCCGTGACCAGTCGTAAACCCGCCGCAAGCCATGCGGTTTCAACCGCTGTGGTTAGGCGTGGTTTCTCGTTTGGGTTTCGAACCGAATGATCCTTGCTTAAAACGTTGTTTAACCGTATACTATCTACAGTTAAATAGACAGGTTGAGCATGGAATATCAACGGGACGAACATCGTGTACACCTCATCGTCTACCATCTGGTCTGGACACCGAAGCGGCGTAAAAAAGTCCTGATCGGCAACATAGCGAAAGACTGCGACCAATTGATTCGCCAGAAATGCGAAGAGCGCGGATGGAAGATCATGGAACTGGCGATACAACCGGATCATATCCATCTTTTCGTTCAGGTATTCCCGGTCACATCGGCGGCTGAAGTTGTGAAAGAGTGCAAGGGACTCACGTCGCACATTTTGCGTGAACGCTACCCTGAACTGAGGAAATTGCCGTCGCTCTGGACTCGTTCGTATTTTGCTGCGAGTGCTGGCCATGTTTCCGCCGCGACAATTCAAGCCTATATCGCCGCGCAAAAGGGGTTGTAGGTGGCGCTCAAAGCCTTCAAGTACAGGTTGTACCCGACTGCCGCGCAAGAGAAACTTCTCTTTAACGCGCTCAACTGCGCCCGCAATCTGTACAACATGGCGCTGGCTGAACGCAAGTATGCCTACCAGCTTGAGGGGCGTAGCGTCGGAAAATATGAACAGCTTCGTGAAGTGAAATTCTACAAGGATACCTTCCCACAGGCGCGGGGTGTCCACAGCCACATTCTGCAAACAGCGGTTGCCGATTGCGACAAAGCGTTTCAGGCTTTCTTTCGCCGCGTGAAAGACCCGACGATTTCGTCTAAGAAAAAGGGCTACCCGCGTTTCAAAAGCTGGCAACGCTTTTCGAGCATTGGCTTCAAAGAGCAGGGGAACGGATTCCGACTCGACGGACGGCGCTTGAAAGTATCGGGCATTGGTCGCGTAGCAGTTCGCTGGCACAGACCCCTCGAAGGCACGATTAAGACGGTTCGGATCGTCCACAAGGCGGGCTGCTGGTACGCCAGCTTTGCCTGTGAAGTGGAAGCGCCTACCCCATTGCCAGAGACCGGACAGATTATCGGAATCGATGTAGGGATTTCTGCGCTCGTCACCCTCTCCAATGGGGTGAAAGTCGAGAACCCGAACTACTATCGGGCAGGGCAAAAGAAACTGCGTGTCCTGCAACGCAAATTGGCGCGGGCAAAGAAGGGGAGCAAGAACCGCCGCAAAGCGCTTTTGCGGGTGCAGCGCCAGCAAGAACACGTCGCCAATCAGCGCAAGGACTATCTCAACAAACTGGCGTATACGCTGATTCAGAACTACGACGGGATCGCGCTGGAAGACCTGCGTATCACGAACATGGTTCGCAACCGTCATTTGAGCAAGAGTATTCTGGACAGCGGGTGGGGCTATTTTCGAGAACGACTC
>JBBQRJ010000121.1:0-11632 GCA_038214955.1 Aggregatilineales bacterium
GGGGTCGTTGAAGAACAGATCGAAGTGCAGATACTCCATCACGCTGTTATAGGGGTTAGCTGGAAGAGGGGAAAACCATCGATAGTAAACTTCATAAATCACGGTAAGTAGCGCAAAAGGAACATCGGGTAGTACCGAACCCACTAAAAGAGCTGCCGTCTGTCGCGGCATCATATCCTCTGGAAGTTTATGATTAATAAATGCCGTCATCAAAAGATGTGATACGGTCTGCATACTATTCTATACCAATCCTATACCAGTGGGATCAAACCAAGATTTTTACGCTCTAAATCATCCAATACAGCGATGATTTGCGCTGTTATGATTCATCTTATTCTACATCCAATACCTTCGCCAAAAATGGCGGGTGAAAAAGTGTCAAGATCGGTTTAGAAATCCCCAAAAGGATCGGAATAAGAATCCCCAGTTCAAAAGTTCAGAAGTCGCATAGATTGAGCGGTTCGCCCTAAAAATCTTACTACGCTAGGACATTAGTGTACTAGGCGAGGTGTCGTCAGACTTGCTTCGGCAAGCAGCATCGTTTGAACCTAGAAGCCCCCGCCTTTAGGCGTGGGGCGTATGTCACTGTTTGACGTTTGGTGATTCTGCTTTGTCGGATTGTGAAAAGGAAAGCAACTGTAGATTCAGACCATGAATACGGTTCAACAGCCCTAATAGCGCGGACTGATCGGCAATCTGTCCATTTAAGACGGTTTCCCCATTTGCCTGACTAGAGATGATTAAACCTTCCAACCAGTCTGACCAGTCCTGCTTCAAACTCCCTTTGATTCTGATTTCCACATACATGGTATTTTCCACATTCCACATTCCACATTCCACATTGCGTATTTTATGTAGCGAGCTATCACAAACTGTCTTCGCTCACATCGAGAATTATTGTGGGTATGAGCGAATTTCAACCGCACACGAACAGTTTTCAGGATTACGCTGACAGGTGCAAACGACTTGATTGACACAGCGCCAGCACGGGCTTAGTCCGTCCTCAATCAATGGGACACCCAGCAGCGCTGCGCCGATATGCGCCCGTTCTGGTAGGTCAAATGGAATCAGTCCTAGACTTTTATCATGCTGAAACGAAAGCTGTCCTACTGGTTGGAAGCCCGCCTTTTGCATTCCTGCGCCCGATGGCAGATTCTCCGGCGCGTGAATAATCCAGAAGCGCTCCGCCCGTTCCGCCTGTACAATCGCTTGCAATAGGTGTGGATACAACCCTCTTCCTTGCCAGTCCGGTAAGGTTGCGAAATCCCACAAGTAACGACTATCTGCGGCTATAGGAAAAACGAGATTTAGCTCGCCTATAGAGGCTTCGTGTGTCGCCACCCAACCATAGGTCACTGCCGTTCCATCAAGATAGCCTACATACGGAAGGTGTCCGGCGCGCCGCCGTTGTTCTACTTCCGCGACAGGAATGCGATTGATGGTTGCCAGTTGCGCGTCATCCGCTGCCAACTCCACATAAAAGCCCGATACAGCGGGTAAATCCATCAAGGGATCCGAAGCCCACCAAGTTGCCAATGCCATTTGTTTACCTCTTGCAAGTCATCGAATTTGGGTGTCAAGTAGCTGCTCAGACGGTAGTACATTCATATGTGAGGCAAAGTAAGCGGTACTTTGTCTCACATCATTCGACGTTTTATCATCGCTTACCGAAGCTGTGCGACCATATTCACAATTGCTGCGACTGCCGCCTCTGGTTGCTCAATTTCGATGTTGTGACCGCTATTTTCAGCAATCATCTGCTGACTATTAGAGGACAATAGGAGAAGTTCAGACTGCATAGTCTGCCAGTCTGTTTGCTGATTTAAGGCAGCCGTCACAACGATCAGCGGTACATCGCCGAAGGTCGTAATTGCAGCCGCCTGAGCCACACTCACTTGTAGACTCAGGAGTTCGTCCACCCACTCTTGGGCGGTTCTCGGAGTCACTGCGAACGCGGCATAAGCAGCCTGTGTTTGGGGTGGCAGAGTTTGAATTAATCCTAATGGCTCGGCTAACACACGCACCAATCCGATACGCCCTAAGAGGAAGGGGAGCGAAAAGGCACTGGGCTGGTAGGAAGTCTGAGGCGCTATTTCCATGGGGGATTGTGTCATCTGTCCGGGACTCATGGATTCAATCAGAACAACACCAGCGACCTCCGTCGGATATTCGTGGACGAAAATACGCACTGTTAAACCGCCTAGCGAGTGTCCGGCTAGCACATAAGGTCCTGCAATATCGGCTCGCTCAAGCAAGGTGTGTAGTTCAGTGGCGAATTGTTCGGCAGTCCGTGGCAGTGTGCTAGCCTCACTGTACCCCATACCAGCTCGATCATAGGTGCAAACTCGTGTGGTCTTTGCTACCTCCTCCTGAACCGAATTCCACGTGAGGGACCATCCGCCCAATCCAGCCTCAATGACTACGGTGGGGCTGCCAGTACCCGTGCAGTTGATGTGCAGACGATAGCCGCCCACGTCTACCATTTGACCAAGAGGGGGATAAGCTTGTATGTCAGCAGCTTCTGCCACAGACTCGTAAATGGTTCCTGCCAGAATCAACACAACTACCAAAACTACAACTCTGCCCAACCAGCGTAACCAGCCGCGTTTGTTGTGCGACGATTGAGGCACTTCTGCCAAACGGATAGGATCGCCGCTGGTTTGGACTTCACTGTCCTGAGCAGCATCGGGTTTTGAGGAAGAGATTGAATTGAACGACATAACAGAAAACCTCCTGAGAATGGAAACAAAACGAGTTAAACAATCTCATTTCAGGGTATCTGCTGTCGTGGGGTAGTGTCATACCCCATATAGGGTATTTAAAGTAAACGGTACGCTTCAGCGTGTTTAATGGCTTCCCAACGGCTGTGAACACCAAGCTTGCTATAAATATTCTTGATATGCTTGCGTGCTGTGTCAACGGCGATAACTAGCCGTTCTGCGATTTCGTTGCTTTCCAGACCCTCTGCCAGCAAGCGCAGTACTTCCAATTCGCGTGTACTGAGTACGTCGGCTAAATGCCCTCCAGTACGGCGGGGCGCTGGAAGGGGTAGTCCGCGCTTTCCCATTGCTGTGAGCAAGCGGGCGGCATATTCGGATGAGATCGGCAGGGCAAGCTGTCCCTTGCGCTGCATGTCAAGGGCTTTTTCCAGCAGCAATGCGATGAGGTGTCCTTCATCGGCAAAAACACGCACCGGCTGTTCCGGTTCAGCCAGCGACAATGCACGCGCTAACGATTCCACCGCTTTATGACTATCATTGCCTGCATGGAACGCGACGGCTCGCAAAATAAGCGCACGTATCAGGCTGCCATTCCGTTGGCTGACTTCGGCGCGTTTCACCATACGCTCTAATAGATAGAGCGCTTTATCAGTCATATTCCCTCTGGCGATATATAACCGCGCTAACATGAGGTAGTAGGCTTCGCGGTGATAACTAAACTCGTCGTCGAGTCCCAACTGATTCTCCACCGCCCACCCTTCGACGGCATCAAGATTGCCCTGTTCTAACCAGCGGCGAGCCCGCGAGATCGAAAGCAAAGTCGCACGCCCTTGCAGTTTGCTCATCCGTTCCAGTTGCTCGGCAAGCTGCCAATAATGCCCCGCACCTTCTGTATCTCCCTGAAGGGTTTTGAGGCGCGACAATGCGATATAGGCTCGCAGCAGTGCTATGGGAAAGCTTTCCGGGTTAATCTGCTCGGCGCTTTCCAGCAAATAGCGCTCTGCTGCGTCAGGATCGTTGCGCTCCATACTGATTTCTCCCAACAGCAGCGCGACATAGCCGCTGGTCGGGAAACGTTGTAAACCCGGCATGTGTGCGGCGTGTTCCAAATGCTGACAGGTATTTTCAGCAGCACGTAAAGTAAGTTGTGCTGTTTGAAGTGAAGAAAGATGCCAGAATGCGGATAACATTGCGAAGGAGCTGCCAATTTCTTGACTCAACTCCATCGCATACGACAAGACCTCGACTGCTTCGTGAACTTCACCAATGTAGGCACAGGTCACGCCTAAATTGATAGCAGCCATACAGCGCCAGCTTACCGCTTCTTCCGGTAGTAATTCCAATGCTTTGATGTTGGCTTCGGCTTCGGCAACCTGCTTTTCGCGTATCTTGCGACCCAGTTTGAGCATGGCGATTTCATGCCCTGACCGGAGTAGACTCAGTTCTTCAGCGTCCTGCTTTTCGAGCGCGGACAACAATGCACCGCCAAGTGACTTTAGCTCCGCGCATAATTCAAGCGCTTTTTGCAGCGTGAAGGTGAAACGATAATGGGGCAAGCCCGCGTTTTCAGTTAGAAATTTCCCCTCGCTACAGCGCGGGAAGTGTCATACACCTTGCGGATGAGCCAGTTTATCGGGGGTAGACTAGGGTAAGATCAGGTCAGTTTAACGTGTCTAGAGGGGGGTAAATCCTCTCCTCCAGCGTTGTCATGTTAGGAGGGGGGAGACAAAACGACCTGAGAATGTTCCAAGCAACCACATTGGCAAAACTAAGCGAGGAGAAACAACCCGAATGAAAGTGTTAAGCCTTGTTACATTTCTGACCCTATTGTTAACCGCTTGCGCTTCAAACGCTGTCCCAACAGCCTTGCAGGAGGCGAGTATTGAAACCCCAATATCGGTGGCTACTACTTCGGTAGATACAGTACAGCCGACAATCGTCCCCTCAGAGATTAGCGGCATCAGTACAGAAACTCCTATACCAACCGTCGAGCAGCGGGCAAATGCGGCACAGCCGGTTGCCATCAATCTTCCAACTTGGCAAACACTACCACTGACAAATGCGCGTACCGGCGAAACTTTCACTTTTGCCGACTTCGCAGGCAAAACGGTCTTTGTTGAACCTATGGCAACCTGGTGTGCCAACTGCCGTCAGCAGTTAAGTAATCTGAGCAGCGTGTATGCACAAATGGATACCGATCAGTTTGTTTTTATCGCGCTCAGCGTAGAAACCAATATTACGGCAAACGACTTAGCTCAGTATGCTGACGACAACGGCTTTGATTGGTTATTCGCGGTATTGACCCCGCAGATGTTAGGCGAGTTGACGGCAACCTTCGGGCGCACTATCACCAATCCGCCTTCGACCCCGCACTTCATCATCCGTCCAGATGGCACAACAACTGGTTTGGCAACCGGCATTGAGTCAGGTTCGCAGATTGTCGAGCAGTTGACGGCAGCCAGTGGGGGTTAGTCCCGGTGAGTCAATATCTCGAAGCGTTTCTATTGGGTAACACGGCTATCTTGACGAATGCGTGTATGCTGCCACTTTATCCGGGATTGGTCGCTTTCCTAGCTGGGAATGCATCAAACGCTCAGACTCGGCGTGCCGCCAGTTGGCTCGGGATCATCGTCCTCGCAGGTATCTTAAGTATGATGCTGCTAGTAGGATTCGTCTTGTACCTGCTTCAGGCATCGTTTGGGTCGGTACTATCTGTCCTACTTCCTGTGATTTATGGGGGCGTGATTCTGCTCGGTCTCCTCATGATCGCTGGTCGCAATCCTTTCAGTCGCATGACGACATTACAAGTGCCCGTGCTAAGAAATCCCTATGCAACTGCTTATGTCTATGGCTTGCTCCTTGGACCGATGACATTACCCTGTACCGGACCACTCATCACCAGTGCTTTTGTGTTGGGGGCAGGGAACATTCTTCAGTTGACGGATGGTTTGCTCTATTTTTTGTTTTTTGGTTTGGGCTTCGGCTGGCCGCTCGTGCTGCTGCCCTTCGCGGCGATGCGCTTTCAACGCCAGTTTACCGGTTGGTTGACACAACATCACCGCTTGTTAAGTCGTATATCGGGTGTTCTGCTTGTGATTATCGGTGTGTTTGGCATTTGGGTAGAGGTCATCCCCAATCTATAACCTGTTCGGGATTGGATTGACCCCCAAATGGCAGACACAGGATAAGGTATTTAGCCCTGTGTCAAATTCAAGGGAGTCACTATATCTCAATAGGCACTCGAAATTTCGACCGACCGCCAGCACTTCTCGTATATCGGCTTAGCGCAAGGGCGGCGAGGCAATAATGAGTACGATCATGAGAGTCAACAGTGTAACCACTAGCCACAAGGCATAGACTTGGCTTGCATCCGTTAAAGAAGCGGTAGTCCTCGGCTTGCGGTTGGGTGAGTAACGCGCCAGCAAGATTTGTAAACCGACAGCGAGGACTACGCCGTATAGAAAGTGACCGACCAACGACGGAAACGCCTGAGCCGCCGACGCAACTGACCACTGAATTGTTGAACCTAGCAGCAGCGGTAACAGGGTCAGGGGTCCAAGCAGCCACCAAATGAATCCGTAGACCAGACCCCATCCTACGGCTTGATGCGGGGTGGCGGACTCCTGACGAAACAGGAGACCATAGGCAGCGCCAATGAGGGTGCTAATTCCCATGTGGACGATGAAACCCTCAAGGATGCTGGACATTCCCGTTATTCTAGCGATGGTAGGGAGCGCGTTCGTCGCCAGCATGACAATCGTGAAGACCAATCCGCCGCCCACGCTCGCCGCTGCTCCTAACGCAAGCCCTCGAAGACCTCGGGTTCCGGGTCCCTCTGGTTGCCTCAACAACGGGTCGGACTCCACAAATAAGGTTCGCCAGATTTGACTCAGAACCGATTGTGTAAATCCCAGTGTAATGCCAAACATCAAATGCCCGATCAGCGCTGGAAACGCCGCTTGTGCCGCAGTTAACGACCACTGCACCCCATTCCCCAGCAGCACTGGAAGAAATGTCAGCATACCCACTACCCACCAAACGAGCCCGTAGACCATGCCCCACGCGATGCTCGAACCGGGACTTCGCGTCTCACCCCGGAACAGGACACCGTAACTCATACCGATCACGACGCTAAAACCTAGATGCAACCAGCGCCCGGTGGTGGGATCAATCGAATTCACCAGCCCAGCGATTAATGGATAGAAATTCGCCTCTCCCATCCATTGACCAAAGACCCAACCGCCTATTAAACCTGCCAGCCCACCGCTGATTGCTCCCGTTCCAATCTCCTGCCGAACGACACCTTCGCGCCAACCACCGCTTCGACGGGCGATCAGCACGCTGATCACCCAATAACACAAGCCCATGCAAGCGCCAAATACGACTGCCAGACCGATCAACAGTGGGAACGCATGCTGTGCCGATACCACGCTCCAATCAGGGCGTGTGCCATGCAGAAGTGGAAACAGGGTTAATGGACCAACCAACCACCAGACGACTCCAAATGCCGCTCCCCAAATGAGGCTTGTGCCGCTGGTTAGTGCCTGTGAATCCAGCATCAATCCAAAGGATAAGCCGAGGAGCATGCTCAGCAGGAGGTGAGTGAGGCTATCCCCCGGAAGATCGGTTGGACTCATCATCGGGGACATATGCTGACTGCTCAACAGTGCCCCGTATATCAGTCCCGCGAGAAGCCCTGCAAGGATACCCGATCCAGCGCGCACTAGCCGGGGCGCAAGGATTAGCCTTGTTTCATGGGTACGGATAATCTCGACAGTCATATTGTTAGTCTCCAGTTACAGGCGTCCGTTCGACAACTTCATCGAGCTGCGGAGCATAGGCAATGTCCCGTGGGAAGAACACGTCAATCATCCAGTCGAGCAAGACACGTAGCTTCTTTTCCAACGTAGGCAGCTTCAACAAGTATATTCCACGCCACAACAACCAAGCGAACAATCCTGAAAACTTGAATCCGAAGACTTCGGCACAGGCGGTTTGGTGCCCTACTACCGCCAGCGCCCCTTGAGTACGATGGCGAAAGGCTTTGAAGCTCCCCTTGTTGAGCGCGGCGTGTACGTTGTAAGCGACGGTCTTTGCTTCACGTAGTGCATATTGAGCCGTTGGCGGTGCGTTCTTACCTGTAATGAGGTCGGGAATTGCGGCGCAATCGCCCACTGCCCAAATGTCACGATACCCTTTGACCAGCAGATACTCATCGGTTACGACGGCGCCGCGCTTGTCAGTCTCAAACCCGCAGACACGCAGCAGGGGGCTAGGCACACTGCCCGCCGTCCAAATCAAGGTGGAAGTTGCGATTTTCTCAGCACCGAGGGTGATGCTGGTGGCGCTGGCATCGGTTGCTCGAACACCGCCCAGTATGCTCACACCCCTTGCAATCATCTTTTTTTCGGCGTAGCGAGCGAGATCTGCGCTCAATTCTGGGAGGATTACTTCACCGGGGTGTACCAATAGCATTTTTATTTCGTCGTTGCTAATTTTCTTATAATACCATGAAGACCCCCTCACGAAATCATTTAAGCCACCGATTAATTCTGCCCCGGCGAAGCCTGCTCCGACGACCACAAAGGTGAGCAGTGTTTGCCGCCGGATTGGGTCGGGTTCGGTATCGGCACGTTCAAGGATGTCAATCACGTGATTGCGAATGCGAATAGCGTCCGATAACGACTTAAACGTGAAAGCGTGGCGTTCCAAATTGGCATTACCGTAGAAATTGGGGACTGCCCCCAGCGCCAACACTAGCTGATCGTACTGGTACTGCTGCATCTCTAGCGCACCGGAACGCACAGTCACTACCTTTTCGGTCGGGTCTATTTGGACGGGCTCACCTTGGATCACATGAACCCGTCTAAAAAACGCACGCAGCGGCGGGCTGATATGTTGTGCCTCGACCCCACCCGCAGTTACTTCCGCCAACATCGGCGTAAACAGGAGATGATTGGTACGGCTGACCAGCGTAATCTGAACCCGCTGATCCTCCCCAAATAGTTTTTCAAGGTGTTGTGCCGCGGTCGCACCAGCGAAGCCCCCACCCAAAATAACGACTCGCTGCCTTATCCCTAGTTCATCCGATTCAATAGGAATGTGTAGCGCTGGTTGTCGTAAAATGCCAACCGCCGCAAAGGATTGCATCGTTAGGGATAAACAGACACCTTGAAGCAGAAACAACATCAGCAGGGGAATCTGAGCCGAAATCGTCATCGGTTCCCACTGGAAACCCTGTCCTGCCAACACAGGGATAATTACCAGTCCAAACACGACCCACACAAGGACTGCGTAGACGATGCCGAACACCACATTTTCCAGCAAGCTAAGCAGGTGATCGGCTTTTGACACGAGCCAACCATAGACCGCGCCCGAAAGTGCTGCTACCGCGAAATACCAGATGATGCCAGGTATAACGGTGGGCAAGCTCACGTCTGCTACAAGGGCGGACACCCCAATGCTCACCAGCGCCGCCAGTACTCCTGCCAAAGACCCGATACGTACCCATCTCGTCCTTGTTGTTATATTCATATTAGAGTCCTTTAAACGAGTAGTTCATGTCACATACATAGTCAACCCACGATCAGGGAATGAACGTTCGGCATTCAGGTGTCAATAATACCTCACAGCGCATTGACAACAATTTGACTCTCGATGAGAACTTGGCGATACTATCATCAAGTGTATATAGACCGCAACAACACAGTGAACTTCTGATAAACGTCAAAATTAAGTACTACGCCAATGTCACATTAGAAACCCGTTCGATGATTCGCCCCGTTGGGACACCCAACGGGGTGTCCGGTTTGAAGAATAATATAGCGGACGCGCCGTTGCGCGTCCCTACGGTTGTCGTGTTTTTTAGAACGTTCGTGTAATGTGACATTGGCGTAGTAGTCAAGTTTTCACCTACTTACTTCGCTCACGTAAGGAATCCTTAACCTTTGACATCAATACTTGGTGATGGAAACAAAGTCAACATATTCTCGAGTGACCAGAATGACTGATTCGAGCCGAACGCCAAATGTAGCATTTGCTGCCGGTATCCCCAATTACCCAACCGAGTCAAAGGCGGATTATCTGCCCGCCGCCTATCGTGCAGTCGACTCGGCAACGCGTGCTGCGTTTGCCGACGAACACCCGCACAACGTCTTCATAGAAGTGACCAATTCCTGTAATTTACTGTGTGAAACCTGCCCGCGCACGTTTGTTACTTATGAAGAACCTCAAACCCTAAGCTGGGATAACTTCCTTAAGATTGCCGATCAGTTCCCCAAAATGCAGCGTGCCGTCCTGCACGGCATTGGTGAGCCGTTAATCAACAAAGACCTGCCGCGCATGATCGCCCACTTGAAAGCGCGCGGCGTGTATGTGTTGTTCAACACCAATGCCACCCTGCTCAATGCCGAGTGGTCACGCCAGTTGATTGCCAGCGGTCTTGACGAGATGCGCTGCTCAATCGATGGCGCCGATCCCAAAACCTATGCACTGATCAGGGGAGCCCCACTGCTGCACAAAATCGTCAGCAACTTGACCGAATTCATGCGTATTCAGACCGAACTCGGCGCTGCAACGCCCCGTGCTTCTATCTGGATGACAGGCGTTAAAGAGAATGTCGAGGAACTGCCCGCCTTGCTGCGGCTTGCCGCTAAGATGGGTGTGCCAGAAGTCTATCTCCAACGGATGGTTTATTATTACGAGGCGGACACTGCCCCCGGTATGCTGGATGCGGGACATGGCTTATTCGATCACTTCGATGAACGGGTGGACCAACTGGTGACCGAGTGCGAGACGCTGGCACGCGAATTAGGGATCCTGTTCAAGGCTTCCGGCGCGACAAATCCGCACGCTAGTCTCGAAGCCAGCAAGGAGCGTGATCGTCAACCTTGGAAAGCGTGTATGCGCCCATGGACGACGGCTTATATCACCGCGAATGGCAATGCGCTACCGTGCTGTATTTCCCCATTCGCCACCCAAGATTATGCCAGTCTGAAGTTAGGAAATCTGTTTGAACAACCGTTTGAGCAAATCTGGAACGATGACCGGTATCAAGCGTGGCGAACTCGTCTGCTGAGTGATCAACCGCACGAGGCATGTGCAGGCTGTGGTGTCCATTGGAGTTTATAAAGGAACGTAGCTATGCTTAACATGATTGATCCCATGCCTATTAAACTACCGAACACCTATGATGCCACTGCCTTCCAATGGAAACTGTGGATTTACACCAATTATGATTGCAACTTGCGCTGCTCGTACTGTGTGGCGAAGTCCAGCCCGAACGCGCCGCGCCGCTCACTGGGTTTAGAGAACGTCAAAAAACTGGTGGACGAAGCGCTGAGCTTGGGCTTTCGACACATTTTTTTCACGGGGGGCGAACCCTTCTTGTTGAACGATATTTACGCTATGTTGGCATACTCCTCAGCACGGGTGCAAACAACCGTACTGACCAATGCGATGCTTTTCCAAAACAAACGATTAGAGAAGCTAAAAGCGATCTCCAACGAACAATTGGAACTTCAGGTCAGCCTAGATGGTGGACGTGCTGAAGACCACGACGCTTATCGCGGCAAAGGCACGTGGGAAAAAACGGTTGAGGGCATCCAAGCATTACAGGCACACGGCTTCCGCGTTCGCCTCAGCACGACTGAGACACCCGCTAATACGGATCATCTTGACGAGCTGCACGCCTTCCGAGATTCGCTCGGTATCCCCGAAGAACATCACTTCATTCGCCCGCTGGCAAAACGCGGTTATTCCAAAGAGGGGTTGGAATTGGGGATGAACAACCTTTCACCAGAATTGACGGTGAATATCGACGGCGTGTTCTGGCATCCGCTCTCAACCGATGCCGATATGCAGGTCGCCAAGCACTTCCTGCCGTTGAAACCCGCCTATGACACTGCTTGTAC
>JBBQRJ010000122.1:0-11611 GCA_038214955.1 Aggregatilineales bacterium
TTCGTCAATCGTGCGGGGCAGCAGTCCGCGTCTAAGACTTGATGATTGGGGGCGGCTCACCTTGAGACGCCCCGTTTGCTAGCGGTAATTTTAAGGGACTTCTACCGTTGCTTCTTCAACAGGAGCAGTTTCTGTCGGCAATACGGTTTCACTACCGCCCCCACCGGGAACGGGAGTATAGGTTGCTGTGCTAGGTGGTGTGTCTGTTGGGGTCTCTGTGCTTGACAGGGGCGCAGCAGCGGTGAAGTTGCCTTCGGCGCTCCACGCGCTGTAACCCGTGACCGGACTCCATGATTCAACCCACCAGCGATGTAGTCCGCTCACCAACGAGACTGACGGAGTGACAGCGCAAGTAGTGCCTACACAAACTGTATCTTGATACCACTGATCCATGACATATCCATTTGCACCCGTCACCCATAGATAATACCATGTCGCGCCTGTCTGGGTTTGCCATGAGTAGGTAGGTAGCGTTCCAGTGGTGATGTTAAGCGGTGACAGCAGAGTCGGTGTGCCGAGCGGAATGCTGAAAGTCGTTTGACTGCTCCATGCTCCATAACCGCTGTCCGCGTTCCACGTTTGCACCCACCAATTGTATGTACCGCTCATGGTGTTCAAAGTGGGGCTGACGCTGCACGTTGATGCGGTGCAGTTTGATCCAGCGTCATACCATTGTGAAAATCCCGAATTGTCAGGCAGACTAATCCACAGTTGGTACCACGACACGCCCGCAACTTTATTCCATTGGAAAGTGAGCGGCGGGTTGACAATGCCAATCGGTGAAATCGGCATAGTTGCTGGTGTCGGCGCAGTGAAATTGCCTTCCGCGCTCCATGCCCCATAGCCACCTTCAAGCGTCCACGTTTGTATCCACCAACGCTGAACGCCTGCTCCAAAGTTCAGGCTTGGGTAGACCGAACACACCCCGCCAGCACAGACCAACCCGCCGTCGTACCATTGGTTGAAAGTTGTCCCGTCCGACATAGAAATCCATAGGGAGTACCACGCTGTTCCAGCAACCGCGTTCCAACTAAACGTTGGGTCGTTCGTGCCGATGCTGCCCAATGGCGCGATCAATGTGGTGGCAGGGGGTGCTTGCTGCGTAGAGGTCGCGGTTGGCGTGCTTGTATTCGTTGCCGTTGCTGTAGCCGTGCTGGTGGCAACTGTCGATGTTGGGGTTGGGGTGTGTGTGTTGGTCGCTGTGTTTGTTGGTGTGTTGGTACGTGTTGCCGTATTGGTCGGCGTAAATGTGGGGGTGGAAACAGCCCCTGCATTTCCGTAGACTGCCTGTGCGCCTGAAATATCGTCGGCTTGTAAATTGATCATCGCCGTATTGTAGAACGGATTCATCACAGCTAGAATCGTTGGTTCGTGACGTAGACCAATCGAATGACCAATTTCATGCAGCGCGACTATTCCAATGTCGATTTTGCCCGCTCCGGCTGTACACTGCCAGTTGTCCTGAATGTCGAAATGCAAATCGCCTTCTAGGGTATTTCCGCCCAGCGGCGGCGGAAAATAAGCGTGTGCGAGGACATTGCCGTTCGTACTCGTAATGATGTGACCGCCGATGCGAATATGCCCTTGTGCGCCGATGGCATCAAATGCTGTGCCGCTGTCCGTCACTTCGATAAATTGAATATCGCTGACCGCTTGCCACGCGGCAAAGGCATTACGAATTTCGTCATAAAAACACGCTTGGAAGGTGGGAAAACTTGACAGCGCCACACTGGTACCGGAGTCCGCGCCTTCACCCTGGATATTCGCAATTGCTGCGCCATTCGGCATAAAACTGTAGGTGACTATTCCGCCGGTAATTCGGGGTGATGTCGTAGACGTAAACGGAGAACCATTCCCCCATTTTGTGCCACGCAAAACATAATCTTCACCTAAACCGGGGTTGATTGCCCCGAAAATACCGCCACCATCAATGAGGATGGGCGTTTCACCGGAAGGGGCGCACGCTTCGACCTGCAAAGCAAAGTTTTGACGCGCCGTCTCAAACTCCTGCTGGCTGATGCCTCCACCATCCAACCGTCGAACAGATTCCAGGTACTGTGCTTGAGCGTTATTGAATGCACCCTCATCGCATATTACGGCTTCTTGTGCCGAACCCGGCATCATCGTGTTCAATAAAAACGCACCAAGAAACAGGTTGACTACCACAAAAATAGCGAACCCGCTGAGAAGTCGTAAAGGTTTCAAACTAACCTACCCTAATCTGTTTGTTCTTCGATGTTTATTGTACAGGATGTTACGGAGTTTTCAGCCTAAAGAAATAAAAGCGCGACCCGTAGATCGCGCTTCTTTGACTCACTTAACTACAAATGTACTACTCAACAGTCGGTTTTTTTGGGGTTGCTTGCCCTGCGAAAGTAGATTGTTGGCTTGTTCTAGCTTGCCACCGCTTCCATGTGCCGACGATCCCTTGAGGGAAGATGATCACCACGAGGATGAAGATAAATCCTAAAATAAGCGTCCAACTGCCGCCAATATCGATCACCAATCCCGGCGCGATAGTGACAACTCGATCACGCAGTTGCCTATCCAGCAGATGCAGACTCGCCGCGCCAATGACCGGACCCGTGAATGTCCCCGCGCCGCCAATGATGGTCATGATCAGCGGATCAATGGTGTAGCCTACACTGAGCAGTTCGGGACCCACTTTCTTATTGAAAATGACTTGCAGTATCCCCGCGACTGCCGCGAAAACTCCTGCCGCCGTGAAAGCGAATAATTTATAGTAAAGTGTGTTGTAGCCAATCGTTTGGGCGCGTTCCTCGTTCTCGCGGATCGCCAGCAAGACCGCGCCCGTAGGCGAAAACATCAATCGTCGGATGAACAAAAACGTCAGGACAAAAATCACCAGCACGATATAGTAATAATTGATGCGATCCCCAATCGGGTTGATCCATGCGGGTAAGGCGGTGATCGTGAATCCGTCCTCGCCTTTGGTGAGTGGCAAACGCCCCCAATAAATGAAGAACATTTCGGCAATCGCCAGCGTGAATACGGCGAAATACACACCTTTCAGCCTCAGAGATGCCAGCCCGATCAGGAAACCGAGGATGCCGCAGATCACAACCGCGCCGACTACACCGACCACCATCCCCACATCCGGCGACAAATCGCTGTATTCAAGCGCCAAACCGAGAATATAGCCCCCCATCCCAAAAAACAGCGCGTGACCGAACGACACCACGCCAGAGAAGCCAAACAAGAGGTTGTAACTCATCGTCAGGATTCCCAGAATGAAAATTTCGATGATGGTTCCCTGCCAACTGATCGACGCTCCGCGTGTCGCAAACGGATCGCTGCCCGTCGCCCAACCAATGAGATGCGGCAGCGCGATCAACAGGAACAGGATGATCAGATAGACCGTATTATTTTGCAGCGTTTTACGCATCCTAATTTTCCTTGCCAAACAAGCCGCTTGGACGTATCAATAGAATGAGTACAAGCAGCAGCATCGGCGTTAGGCTTGCCCACACCGGCGCGTTGATCCCCGGTGAACTCACATAATCCTCGATGACTGCTACAGCCAGCCCAACCAGCAAACTTCCGACTGCCGTCCCGCCGTAACTGCCTAAACCACCTAGCACGACCACCGCAATCGCGGGGAGCAAAAACTGATTTGCCAAGCCTGTTGATGCGCCTAAAAACGGCGCGGCGATAGCGCCACCAAACGCGGCGACTCCGCAGCCTAGCGTAAACACCAGCGTGAAAACCGCCCGCACATTGATTCCTAACGCCTCGACCATTTGGCTGTCCTCAACGCCCGCCCGGATGATGATCCCGATGCGTGTGCGTTGTAAGAGCAGGGCAATTGCCACGATCAACAGGAATCCCATACCAATCACGAATAAGCGATAGGTACTAAATCGTTGGTCGAACAGTACGAAGAAATTTTCTCGAAAGCTGAACATCGCTGTCCAACTATAGGGCGTAGGCGACCATATAAACTTGATCGCTTCGCCAATCACGATAGCGACGCCGAACGTCAGCACAATCTGAAAGATCGGGCGGGCGTAAAGCGGACGCAGCAGCACGCGCTCAAACACGACGCCTAAAATCGCGCCTACGCCAATTGCGGAGATCACCGAGGCAAGGAAACGCAGGTTAGGGTCAGGAAGAATGCCCGCCAGTTCAGTCGAATGATGTACCGCGTAAGCAACATACGCGCCGATCATGAAAAACGACCCTTGCGCGAAGTTCAGCACATCCATCAAGCCAAACACAATCGACAAGCCCGACGCCACTAGAAACAGCAGCATCGCCTGAAACAAACCAGACATGACGGTGATGCCGAAGCTGCCGAGATCACCGTTAGCATTGTTCAGACCAAAAAGCAGTAACGCGACGGTGACGCCGGCGATGACCCAGATAGTTCTACTCATTAATGGCTCACTTTCTTAGGCAACGCCGAGGTAACGCTGAATCAATGCATCGTCTTTGATGAAATCCGACATCTTGCCCGCATGTACGTCACGTCCCTCGTCAATCACCGTATAACGATCCGCCAGCTTGCTTGCCATGCGGAAATTCTGTTCCACGAGCAAAATAGTCGTTGTGGTTGAAAGTGTGCGAATGGCGTGCATCAACTGCTCGATGATCACAGGGGCAAGCCCTTCGCTCGGTTCATCAATCAACAGTAGACGATTGTCCGGCACGAGCGCCCGTGCAACCGCGAGCATCTGTTGTTGACCGCCCGATAGCTTGCCGCCGGGAAGGGTATACAACCGCTTGAGATCGGGGAATAATTCTAAGATAAAGTCGATTTTTCGTTCCAGATCACCGGGCTTGATCGCCGCAATTTCGAGGTTTTCGCGCACGCTCAACCCTTTGAAGATGGCGCGATGTTCCGGCACATAGCCGATTCCCAGCTTGGCAATCGTATACGGACGTTTCCCAACCAGCGATTCCCCCTCAAACAAAATCGTGCCAGAGCGCGGCGGCGTGATCCCCATAATGCTTTTGAGCGTGGTCGTTTTACCCGCGCCGTTGCGCCCTAATAACACGGTGATGCTGCCTTTGGGAACGCTCACCGTGACGCCTTCAAGGATATGAAATTGTCCAATGAATGTGTTGATACCACTGACTTCGAGGATGTTATCAGGCATGAGTATTGTTCCAATCGCTGAAATCGCCGTACAACTCACCGAGGTAAACACTTTGTACGGTCTTGTTCGCCGCGATTTCTGACGGCACACCTTCCGCAAGTACGCGCCCTAAATTCATTACCGTGATTTTGTCAGAGATGTTCATCACGAGGTTCATATTGTGTTCGACCATGATGATCGTTTTGCCGCCTTGCTTGCGAATCGCGTCAATCGTGCCGATAAGTTCTGGCACTTGTTCCGACGCCATGCCCGCCGTTGGTTCATCCAGTAAGAGTATTTCAGGGTTGGGCGCAAGCAAAATTGCCAGTTCAAGTTTTCGCTTACCACCGTGCGGCAGTATATTGGCAGGGGAGAGCATCATATCGCGCAAGCCAACGATCTCAATCACTTCGATAGCTCGCGTCACGAACTCTTTATAAGAATCGGCGCGGCGCAAAAAGCGAAAGTTGATGTGGCTCATTGCTTGTGCTGCCAGTCGCACGTTTTCAAGCACGCTCAGGTTCGGGAAAATATTGGTGATCTGGAATGATCGCCCGATTCCCATATGCGCCCGTCGATGCAGTGGCACCCGCGTAATATCTTTGCCATCGTAAAGAATAGTGCCTTTGGTCGGTTGGTGATTCCCCGTGAGCAAATTAAACAGCGTGGTTTTACCCGCGCCGTTCGGACCAATGATCGAATGCAGACTACCGCGTTGTACTTGAATATTCACCGCGTCAACGGCTAGCAGCCCACCAAAATCTTTTCGCAAATCGCGTGTTTCGAGAATGATTTCTTTTTGTGTCATAGAGTTTTCTTTTGTGGGGCGACCTATTTAGCCGCCCCGATTACTTTTCCCTCCCGCTCAAAAGCGAGGAAAGGCGATTGTTTTGCCTGCTCCCCTCCCTGAATTCGGGGAGGGGCAGGGGGTGGGGTCAGCCGTTAAACGGAACTGACAGTAGATTACGAACCCGGTGTTGCCTCTGGTGCCATTTCCATAGCCGCCATGAACTCATCATTCATCGCGCAGCGTTCCGCAGGGGCTTCGCACGGCGGAACAATATCAAGTGCCGGGACTTCTTGCAGCAGGGTATAGAACCGTTGATCGGGATCATCGAGGTTCTCCAGTTGGACAATATACATCGGCACGAGCGCCTGATGATCGCCGGGGCGAATGATGTATGTGCCTTTGGGTCCCTCGAACGTCAAGCCTTCTAGGACTTCGGTGAGCGCCGCAACCGACGTATCACCGCTCGTCCCTTCGACAGCGGTTGCCAATGCCTGAGCCGTCGCAAAACCGCATTCGGTGAACAGGTCAGGAACATCTTCATACATAGCGATGTGCTTCTCAACCAGCCAATCGTTGATCTCGTTCTGGGGCGCTGTGTAGTGATACACAATCCAGCTTACGTTGCCGATGTTGCTTGGGTCACTCAACGCCACAATGTTATTCGAGTTGAATGCTGCCACAACTGCCATTTGATCCTTGACGCCCAATTCGTCCAACTGCTGGAACAGGGTGACGCTGGTGTCGCCCGCCCAAATCGGCAGGACGGCATCGGCGCCACTGTCCAGAATTTGCTGGATGTAGGTGGTGAAATCTGTCGTTTCAAGCGGTGCGAAGATCGTATCTTGCACAAAGTTGATGCCACCAGCGCCGAGGACGGCTTGGGCTGCACCGGCTGAGGCACGACCAAATTCATAGTCTGCCGCGAAGATCACAAAGTCCGTGCCGAGGTTTTCTTGTGCATACGGGACGAATGATAAGAAGTCTTGATACGTATTGCGGCACACGCGGAACGTGTTGACGTTGAAGTTCGCGCCAGTGATCGCGGGGGACGCGCCGGGTGCTGCGAACAGAACCACGTCGTAATCCAGTGCGATTTGCTGCAAACCGACAGTCACGCCCGACGACGGTGCGCCGACCAGAATTTCTACGCCTTCATTTTCGATCAATTCACGGGCTTGGCTGGCTGCTGTGTCGGGGTCGCTTCCGTTGTCACGGACAAGAACTTCCACCGAACGACCACCGATAACGACATCTGCCAGCGCCGCATCAATGCTCTCGTATTCGGACGGGTCAATCCCTGCCGCGTACAGCAGACCGAGCTTGAAGCCATATTCCAATTCATAACCATAAATGGTTAACGCGCCCGATTCATCGGTCAACAAACCGATGCGAAGCGTTGCCCCTTGTGCGCTGACGAGACTGATTCCCAATGCCAGCACGACGATCACGAGTAATGAAACTAAAACGAGTTTCCGAAGCATGTTATTTCCTCTCCATTAAATTTAACTGTATCGGCGTTTCCGCCGGGATACACACTTATTTTGCCCCGATGTGCGCGAGGAAGTAGCCCATGAACTCGTCTGGACGTTCGACAAAGGGTGAATGTCCGGTTTCCTGCATGACGATCTCATCATATTTGCCACCGTTCGCAGCATATTTATCGAGGACTGCCCGCGTTTGACTCACCATCGGTTGCGGTGGGTAAATTTCCATGCCGGGCCAACCGGGGACATAACCCAACATGCCCAGTGTGCCGAATTCCAGCAGCGATTGATCCGCGATGATCAAATCATGGCTTCCACGCACCCACAGAATCGGCGGTTTTGGCGTCGTGTTGATCAGTCGCTCAATCGAGTCGCCCACATATTTTGGCGCTAGGGCATTCGTGGGACCCAGCACGCCGGGAGCGACAAAGGGCCAATTCGTAGAGGCAACATGATCGCCGGGGTAGTCTTCTGCGCCAACATGCGCCGCCAGCACAGATGACAGCAAATCTTCTTCACGGGCAGGGATAAACGGCGCTTTCCAGTAAAACCCATTCATCACCCCACGCGGGGAGCTTTGCGGGTTGTCGAGGCTGCGATCACCTTCACTCATACGCTGTGCGAACGCTGCATTGACCGTGCCGCCACCCGATCCCGCGAAATCGGCGTAGGTGGGTGTACCGTCAAGGTCTTTTGTCCCGCCATAGCCATAAGGCGAGCCGGGACAAACAAGCGTCGTCGTGATAAATCGATCCGGGTAGTCAGCCAACAATCGCCACACTACCGACCCGCCTAGCGAGTGTCCGGCAAGGTGTACTTTATCGATCCCAAGCGTATCGAGTAGGGCAATTGCATCATCAGCAAGGTCGCCCAAACCGCGAGTCGAGTCGATTTTCTTGGCGCGATCCGAGTCGCCGTATGCCCGCTGGTCGGGCGCAACCGCTCGATAACCTGCCGGGAGCATGGTCATAATTTCTTCCCAGAAGGTCGCAGACGAGGCGTTACCATGCAAAAACAGGATCGGTGTCCCGTCATCTGCGCCCGCAAATAACACGCGAGTCGTGATGCGCGGTGTGGTGATCGTCTTAGCAGTAATACCGGGTAATGTTGGAATAGTCATCATAGTTCTCCTCTAAAATTCTGCTTCAATAGGGCATCCAAGTTTCCCCTCTCCTTTAGGAGAGGGGCAGGGGTGAGGTTGCTTTTATCTTTCGACTTTTAACTTTCAACTTCTTTATATCGGTCTACCAGCAGCCTTTTATCAATCTTGCCCGCACCCGTTTTCGGCAGTTCGTTCACCACCACCACCGATTTCGGCACTTTATATTTGGCGAGACGGGCTGCCACAAACGCCAGCAGATCAGCGGCGTTCAAGGTTTGCCCCGCCTTGACCACGATCACCGCCCGTCCGACTTCGCCCCATTTTTCATCTGCCACGCCGATCAGCGCGGCTTCAGCAACGGCAGGATGAGCGTGCATCACGCTTTCGACTTCAGCGGGATAAATATTCTCGCCGCCGCTGATGATCATGTCTTTCAGCCGTCCAACGATGGTGATATAGCCTTCTTCATCGCATGTCGCTAAATCCCCTGTGTGCAGCCAGCCATCGACTATCGTTTTAGCGGTTGCAGTCGGGTTGTTCCAATAGCCGGGGGTGACATGCCCGCCGCGTATCAACAGTTCGCCGGGTTCGCTTGACCCGCACTGCGACCCGTCAGGGCGAACAATCTTCACATCGACATGGAACAGCGGAAAACCCACCGCGCCGGGTTTGCGCCGTATATCTTTTTGGGGCAGCCAGAACGTATTCGGTCCCGCTTCGGTCAAGCCGTAACCCGTCTTAAAATCCACGCCTTTTGCCCAGAAGCGTTCAAAGATGGGCATGGGACACGGTGCGCCGCCGCTGATGATCAACTTCATACGGGAAAAATCCGCTGATTCCCACCTTTCATGAGCCTGTATCACCACAAACATCGTTGGCACGCCGAAATAAACGGTCACGCCGCGAGTTTCGATCAGGTCAAACACTTGCGCGGCATCAAACCCCTTACACACAATGCTTTTGCCGCCAATGTGAATGAGTGGCAGCGTGAACACATTCAACCCGCCCGTGTGAAACAGCGGCGCGTTGAGGATCGCCACATCGTTTTCATCTAAGCCCCACGACATCACCGTGTTGATGCTGTTCCATGTCATGTTGCCATGCGTGAGGATTGCGCCTTTGGGGAGTCCGGTTGTGCCGCCCGTATAACAAATCACCCACGGATCATCGAGCGTGATATCAGGACGTTGATCCAGTGTATCTTGTTGTTGATTACGATCATCAAACGCACAATCCTGATTGTTTGCCGTCGCCCCGAACGCGACAAAATGGCGCACGCTGGCGACAGTCGGACGCAGCATGTTCACCTGCTGGCAGTATTCATCCGAGTAAATCAGCACGACGGGCGCGGCATCGTTGATCAACGCTTCTAGCTCAGTGACTGTCAGTCGCCAGTTGAGGTTTTGCAGAATCGCGCCGATTTTGCCGCACGCCATCCACACATCAAGGTATTCAAGGCAGTTCGAGGCGTAAACCGCCACCCGATCCCCGTATTGCACCCCAAGCGAACGCAAATAGTTCGCCGTGCGGTTGGCGTTCACGTTCCATTCGCGGTAGCTGATCTCGCGTCTGGTGGTTGCTTCTTCCAGCGCGATTCGTGCTGGCGACAGTTTCGCCCGCCGATCTAGCCAATCCGTCACGAAATATGATTTTTGTGCTGCTTGTAATTTTTGTGACTCGTGCGTTTCCACAGTTATAACCACTCTTAAATAACGTTGACGCCGGGAACAAAACGCCCCGTTCGCCGCATATATTCACTGTACTGCGGGTATACCCCGCGCAATAATGATTCTTCGTAACGCGCCTTCAGGCTGAAAAACACCACAAACACGACGATCAGCAGCAGTGGCACAACGTGACCATGTGCTAATGCCGCGCCAAATGCTCCTAAAATCACCCCACTGTATAACGGGTGACGAATCCACTTGTACACGCCCGTATCGACCAGCCTCACACTTTGATTCGGCGTCGGCGTGATGTTGGGCAGCGCCGCGTTCCGCCGTAGATGTTCCAGTATGCCAAGCGCGATCACCGCGAACGCCACGATCACTAGCCCAAACCCGATTGCCACCAGTCCGCCACCCGCCGGAAACGCAATCAGCATTACCGCGAATACTCCGAACAATACGAACTGCCCTACGACGAACAACGATGCTTTGCTCATTTGCTAATTAGCCCCATCGCACGGCAACCGCGCTCCATGTGTAACCCGTTCCCGCCCCCGCCAGCACGATCAAATCACCCGGCTTGATTTTCCCTTGCGCCAGCCCAAGCTGAATTGCCAATACCTGATCGACGCTTTGTACATGACCGTAATCTTCCAGATAAACCGATTGATCGGCGCTTAAACCGACGACTTCTAGGATTTCTAAGTAAAATGACCGCTTCATGTGCGTGATTCCCAGAAATCGCACGTCCGATAGGTTTGCACCGCTTTTTTCGACGGCTTCCGTGATCACGCGCTTAAAGTTTGTCAGCGATGTTGCTCCCAACCGGTCTGCCATATATTGCGTGTTCGTCACATCCAACCGCCCGCGCAGATCGCCTAATCCTTCGGGAACGCCCTCAATCGCTTCCGGTTCGCGTGTGATGATCACCGTCTCCGACAAACTCCCATCCGTGATCGCAGACGCGCCTAGCACAAGATTTTGCGTTGCGCCGCGCTGTAACAGCATCGCCCCGCCGCCCGCGCCAAAGTTGAACATGAAACGCGAACGCTCATTCTTCAAGTTGATCAGGTCGTTTTCGCGGCTTCCCGCTGCCAGCAGCACCGTATGGAGGCTTGGGTCAGCCAGCATCATGCTTTTCGCCATGTTCATGGCAATGGGAGCGCCCGCACACAGGGCATACATCTCGAAAGCGTATCCGTTGACCGCACCAACATTGTGCTGAATCTTCGCGGCAGCATTCCACACGACATGATCTTTGAATTCGCTCCCGTGAGAAATCACCAGATTGATCTGCTCAGGCGATACGCTCGCCGCTTCAATCGCTTGCCGTGCTGCGTGCGATGCCATGACCGTCACACTGTCCGCCTCCCCCGCGATATGACGTTGACGAATCCCCATTTTTTCGCGCAAAACAGCTTCGGGAATGCCCGTCACTTCAACAAGATCGGCAGCAGTTTCGATAGTGG
>JBBQRJ010000123.1:0-11608 GCA_038214955.1 Aggregatilineales bacterium
GTCGCCGTTTTGATTCTTTCTTTATATCCTAAATGGCATGAAGTGTGATACTATTTGACCAGATTTACAATTCTGGTCAGAAAGTCAAAAAGGACTCAATGGCGGACGAACGAGAAAATCGAATACTGGACGCGGCGAATAAATTGGTCACTCATTACGGGTACGACAAAACCACCGTTGATGATATTGCACAAGAAGCGGGAGTCTCTAAAGGCGCGATCTACTTGCATTTTAAGGGCAAAGAGGCGCTGTTTGAGGCGCTGCTCTTGCGCGAGTCAGAGCGCGTGATGGACGATATGTTTGCACGTATCGAAGCTGATCCCGAAGGCGGGACTCTGTTTTACCTGTATTCACACGCGCTGAGAGCGGCGGTTTCAAACCCGCTCGTGCGGGCGCTGACCACTCAAGATCGGCGCGTGTTAGGCGATTTCGCACGTCGATTCGCAAGAATGGCAACGATGGAACAAGGCATGATGTTCGGACTCGATTTCATCAGGCATTTTCAAGAGGCGGGGTTGATTCGCAAAGACCTATCGCCAGCAGTCATCACCTATTTGCTGGCGTACATGCGCTACGGCTTCCTGAATATCGAAACGGTGCTGCCGCCGGAAAATACGCCGCCGCTTGATGAGATTGTGGTGGGGATGGCGCAAATGTTAAGCAGTGGACTTGCGCCAGAGGGTGCGGGTAGTTCAGACGCGGGCAAAGTGATCATGCGCGGCTATATCGAGCAAATGCGTACCGTGATCGAAATGCGTCGCCAGCAGGGGAAAGCGAAAGACTAGGGGATAAAACATGGCAAACAACGCACTAATCCAGATGGAGAACCTGACAAAGGTCTACGGCGACGCGACTCCCGCGCTCGACAGCCTGAACTTGACGGTCAATCGGGGTGAAATTTTTGGCTATCTAGGACCGAACGGCGCGGGCAAAACCACGACCATTCGTTTACTGTTGGACTTGATCCGACCCACGCAGGGACGCGCATCCATTTTCGGGTTGGATGTGAAAGCGGACAGCGTTGAGATTCGCAAGCGGATCGGTTTTCTGCCGGGAGAACTCAACCTGTGGGATCGGCTGACAGCGCGAGAGATCGTCAATTATTTGGGCAACCTGCGCGGCGGCGTGGATAACGCCTACGTGAAGCAACTGGCAGAGCGACTCAGCTTTGATATGAGCAAGCGTATGCGGACGTATTCGACGGGGAACAAGCGCAAACTCGGCTTGATCCTCGCGTTGATGCACAAGCCCGATTTGCTGATTCTCGACGAGCCGTCAAGCGGGCTTGATCCGCTGATGCAGCAAACGTTTAATCAGTTGATGCTTGAGGCGAAAGCCAACGGGCAAACCGTGTTCCTGTCGTCGCATGTGTTGAATGAAGTACAGGCGATTTGTGACCGCGTGGGCATTTTACGGGCGGGCAAACTGCAAGCCGTCGAAACCGTTGAGCGGCTGACTCATGTCGATTTCCGCCGCGTAACGATCACGTTCCGCGACAAGGTAGCCCCCTCGCTGGTGAGCGGTGTTACCGGTGTGACGAGTGTCAGCGCGGATAACACCAATGTGCTGTCGATGCAACTGCAAGGCGACTTTGACCCGCTGTTGAAGGCGATCAACAGCACCTACGTGCAGGATATTCACATTGAAGAACCGACGCTGGAAGACATCTTCCTGACGTTCTACGGCGGACAGCCCGCGAATCACCGCGAGAAAGCGACGGTCTAACATGAGAGGCGTCATTTTTTGGCAAACGCTGCGCCATCACTGGCGACAGGCGTTGTACTGGGGCGGGGGAATCGGTCTGCTTGGTTTGCTCATTCTGCTCATGATCCCCAACGTGGATATATTGCAGCAGTACGCACGGTTGCTTGAAGTGATGCCGCCCGCCATGATGCAAGCGTTCGGCGTGACGGATATATCACAGGTGACTACGCCGGAAGGGTTTCTCGCCTTCAGCTACTTCAGCTACATGATGTTGATCATGGGCGCGTATGCGGTGGGGGCAGGTTTGAATGTGACCGCCGTTGAAGAAGATCGCGGCATTTTAGATGTGCTGTTGAGCGCCCCGATCAGCCGAACGCAGTTGATGATCGAGAAAATTCTCGCCTACAGCGTGATCATCCTGCTCATCATTCTCGTTTCGTTCGGCTTTTTAGCGGCGGGTGCTGTTTTCTCCATTCCGATGGATATGGGCAAACTGTTCGCTGGTTCGCTCAACATGCTTCCGGCGTCCTTGACCGTGTTGGGTTTCACAGTGTTTGTGGGCGCATGGGTTCGCGTTCGGACGACGGCATTGGCGATCTCTGCCGGGTTTGTGGTCGTCGGCTACTTCTTCGACTTTATTGGCAGGGCTGCCAGCGAGTCAGTGATCAATGTGCTGACTAAAATCTCGTACTATTCCTACTACGGCGGCGGACAGTTCATGTCTACGGGCGTGGTGTGGGGCAACGTGGCAATCTTGATCGCGGTGGGCTTAATTTTGTTCGTCGCGGGTGTGGCAGTATTTCAGCGCCGTGATATTGGGCTGTAAAGGAAAAGATCATGGTAGGGGTTGTCTTTCGTGAAACGCTGCGTCGGGGGTGGCGCGGGATGTTGGGGTGGGGAATCGGTTTTGCGCTGATCGCGCTGGTGCAGGCGACAGTCTTAGCCGATGTAGACGCTCTGAAGCAGTTCGCTGAACTCGTCGCCTCCATGCCGCCGTTCATCATGCAAATGCTTGGCACCAGTGACGCCGCGTTCTTAGGGACGCCAGAAGGCTATCTTGCAGGGCGTTTCTTCAACGTTGCGGTGGTTTTTTTCGCCATCTACGGTGTGAGCGCGGGGTTGAATGTGACGGCGGTAGAAGAAGATCGCGGCATTTTGGACTCGCAGTTGAGTACGCCGCTTGCACGCTGGCAATTGATCTTAGGGAAAATGCTGGCATATGCGTTGATGCTGTTGGGAATCGTGTTGATCACGTTTGCGGGCGTGGCAATCGGGCTGCTGCTCACCCCCGTCGCCGCAGAGTTTGACTTTGGGCGCTTGTTTGAAGTGACAATGGGGTTGTACATGCCGGGTCTGGTCGTGATGGCGTTTACAGCGATGGTCGCAGGGCTGGTTTCCAGCCGCACCACCGTGAGCGCTGTCGCTTATGCGTTCGTCATTGTCAGCTACTTCATCAACTTCATTGGCGGCTCTGCCAGTGAGTCGATTGCGGCGGTGATCGGCGGCGTCTCGTTCTTCAACTATTACAATGCCGGCGACATCATGAAGAATGGCATGGTGTGGAGCAGCGTCGGCTTGCTGGTCTCCGCGTCGGTGCTGCTGGTCGGCTTGGGGATGTTCGCTTTCCAACGGCGCGACATCAGCGCGTAATTGAACTAAAAATGCGGGCGCGTGTACAATCAACATTATCCGAATGTATGAGAACACGCGCCCATGAAACGTTTACTGCTGATCGTTACTGTGATCGTTGTGCTGGTTTTCCCCGCGCTGACGTTGGCACAAGAGACACCCGTGTATATCAACTGGATTCCATCCGACTTTGACGGATTTGTGCGTGTGTCGATGGATAACCCCGCGCAAGCCGTTGAACAGATGAATTTCGGTCTTTACATCGTTTCTATTTTACAACCGCTCCGCCTTGCGGGAATAACCGAAGTGCCGGGGTTGAATCAATATTTCCCGCTCGATATGCTTGATCTTGAGCAAGCATCGTTTGAGCGGAATGTAACCCCCTGGTTAGGTGACGAGGTGGTCATCGCCTACCGGGAATTGGGCGCGAATTTTCAGGCAGATGCGAACAATACCCTCATGATTTTACCAGCGTTCGATTCGTTTACCTCAGCGACGATCATGGGGAGCGTGATTCGCGGACAGGATTTACTCCAGCGTAATCCGTATCGGGGAAACATCATTTATGTGGGCGATCAAACGGCGATTGCCATTACGCCCCAAGCGATCTTGATCGGCTCTGAGGCGATTTTGCGTGCCACGATAGATACCATGTTCGGAGAGAGTGAATCGCTCACCGCAAACCCGTTGTATCAGCAAATTCACGCCCAGTTACCTGCCGAATCACCTATTTCGGCTTATGTCTCCGGTGAAGCAGCAGCGGCGGCGCTCCCCATGTTTTTAGGGGGCAGCGATGACGCGCTGTTATCGGCATTCGGCGGGGCGCTGGAAGGCGGCACCGCTGCCGCAATGCTCAATGGAAACGTGAACGCAATGGGCTTGAGTTATGACTTCAATTTGACTTCGCAGAATGAGGTACGGGCGACTGTCATTCTGGCGACTGAAAATGATGTGGACGCGGAATTTGATTCAGCGGTTTTAGATTTCATCCCGCGCAGCGCCATGATCGTTCACAGCGGCGCAGACGGGTTGACGGCGGGCGAACATGCGCTGACCGCGTTCCCGCTGTACACCTTTGCGCCGTTTGCGCTGTCTGCATTTGGTGTGCCGCCGTTGGGTGTGCCGCTGCCAACCCCTTCCAGTGAGGATATTACACAGGTGATCGAGCGATTCAGCGCCGCAGTCGATGCAGCCTATAACATCAATTTGCGCGAAGACCTGCTGGCACATCTGGATGGCAGTTATGCCGTCGCCGTGATCCCGCGCCCGAATAACCCGATCCCCCTGTGGGATATGCCTGTCGAAGTGCTGCTGATCGCGCATGTCGATAACCCTGATGAAACGATTGACTCTCTGTTGACGCTGATCGAGTCTTTCATTGATGATCGTTTTGAGCGGGAACGGATCGACGGAAACGCATTTTTCACGCTGACCGCGCCGGACTCGGATGCGCCGCTGCTGAAAATGGGTTCGGTGGATCACTGGTTGGTCATCGGCTCTGGCGAGTCGGTAGATGCGGCTCTGGCAGCCTATAGCGGCGATAATCGCCTGACGGCACAAACCCGTTGGACGACGCTGGCAGAGGAGACGCTGCCGAACGTGTATGTTGACCTCAACAGCTATTTGAATACGTTCTTCCCACAGGAAGGCGGCTTGACTCAAAGCCGGGTTACACAAATGGGCGTGTACTGGCATTCGATGGAAGGCGGCTTATTTCAAATTGACGCGATTGTGAAGCTGTCGTAAAAGTTTGGGCATAATCAACAACACCTTCGCCTAAACTTTCGCTGCGGTGACATTGGTTTTCTCGCTGTTTTAAGCTAAGATGAGTCTATGTACTTTAGAGTTTAATCTTTTTGAGAGGAACATCCCCATGAAAAAAGCAGTACTGCTCGTCGCGGTTTTGCTGCTCGTCTTGCCTTTTACGGCATTGTCGGCGCAAGAATCCCTGATCGAATCCGTGTGCTTCGTGACGGATACGGCAGGTGTCAACGATGGTGGGTTCAATTCATCAGCGTTTGATGGTATGGAAATGGCATCGGAAGAATTTGATCTCGAAACTACAGTGATCGAATCGGGCGATGCAGTAGACTATGAGCCGAACGTTGAGCTTTGCGTCACCGAAGGTTACGACGCCGTTATTACGGTAGGATTCCTGTTGACGGACACCACATTCGCGGCGGCACAGGCGAACCCCGATGTGTACTTCGTCGGTATCGATCAAGGGTACGCCGAAGCTCTGCCGAACCTTGTCAGCGTGACCTTCCGCGAAGATCAAGCCGGATTCCTTGTGGGGTCTATGGCTGCGCTCATGACTGAAAGCGGCATCATTGGCGGCGTGTACGGCATTGATATTCCGCCCGTCGTCAAGTTCCGCAATGGCTACGAACAAGGCGCACTCTACATCAACCCCGATATTGTCACTATTGGTGCGTACATCGACAACTTTGACGCGGCGGATCGTGGTCGCGCACTGGCAGAACAACTGATCGGTGAAGGCGCAGACGTGATCTTCGGTGCTGGTGGTCCTACGGGGTCAGGCGGCATTGGGCTGGCGGCAGCGGAAGGCGTGTGGGCAATTGGCGTCGATAAAGACGAATATTTCACGACGTTCGGTGAAGGCGAAACCCCCGGCGCAGAATACCTGATCTCCAGCGCCATGAAGCGTATCGATCAAGGCGTGTACCAGATGCTTGCTCTGCTGGCAAACGGCGAGATGTTCCCTGAATCGGGTTCTATCGTCCTCGACGCCGCAAATGATGGTGTTGGCTTTGCGCCAGCGCATGACGCCGAAGTGCCAGAAGAAGTGACCGCACAGATTGAAGAAATTCTCGCTGGCTTGGCAGATGGCAGCATCGAAACGGGCGTTGACCCCGCATCGGGCATGTTGATGAGCGAAATGGAAATGATGCCGGAAGCTACTCCCGGTTCGTAAATCAGCACTGAGTCCCAGAAGGACTGAGGACTGAGAAATGCAAAAGAGGATTGGGGTTCGCCCCAGTCCTTTTTTTGTTCCAGCCTCACATGCTTATCGAGGTAGTGCGTCCGGCGGGTTATGCGCGGCGTGCAGTGGTCACAGGCGAACTGCGTGAGTTTCCGGCAACGGCAGCGACGGTGTTTGACCTGCTGATCAATCGCCAACCCACCTATTTGGGCGATCCGCTGCCCATCTTCGCTAGATCGTTGTTACCGCGAGAGATCGCTTCGTAGGGACGTGCAACGGCGCATCACTACAAAATCCCCTCTCCATTTGGTTGAGGATAGAACTGTTTTAATAGAGATGTGTTGAGGTTGCCGCCCGACCCTCAAAGGGTCAGGCTAGGGAAAAAAAGCCCCGTTCACGGGGCTAAACAGCCCTCTTTAGAGGGCTTACAGGCATTTTGCGTAGCCGTAGGCTTTGAGCCTACGGCGGCAGAACAACCGATTGTTAAATGTGTCCTGTCCTCAACCATTTGGAGAGGGCGGGGTGAGGTTTATTTAGCGTACTCGATGGCGCGGGTTTCGCGGATCACCTGTACCTTGATTTGACCGGGGTATTGCATGGTTTCTTCGATCTTGCGGGCGATGTCCCGTGAGAGCCGCAGCGCCGCCAGATCGTCAATCGAGTCGGGACGCACGATAATACGGACTTCACGCCCCGCTTGCAGCGCATAACTTTGTTCCACGCCGTCGAAGCTGGTGGCGATTTCTTCCAATGTTTTCACGCGGCGGATATAGGTTTCCAGACTCTCACGGCGAGCGCCGGGACGAGCGCCGGAAATGGCGTCTGCCGCTTCCACGATGTAAGCCTCGATGCATTCCTGCTCAACTTCATGGTGATGGCTGGCGACACAGTTCACAACTTTGGCGTTGATGCCATAGCGTTTGATGAACTCTGCGCCGATCAGCGCGTGCGTGCCTTCCACCTCATGATCAATCGCCTTGCCGAGGTCATGGAGCAAACCGCCCATCTTGGCAAGCATCACATCGCCGCCCAGTTCCGCCGCGATCATGCCAGCGATATGCGACGTTTCGATGGAGTGGGCGTGTTGATTTTGACCGTAGCTGGTACGGAATTTGAGGCGTCCCAACAGCTTGAGGATTTCAGGGTGTAAGCCGGGGATTCCCGTCTCATAGGCGGCGCGTTCACCTTCTTGCTTGATGATCGTCTCGACTTCGGCGCGGGCATCCTCAACCAGTTTTTCAATGCGTGCGGGGTGAATGCGACCATCCACGACCAGTTTTGCCAGCGCCCGTTTAGCGACTTCGCGCCGGATGGGGTCAAAACTGCTGATGGTGACGGCTTCGGGGGTGTCATCTACGACGACATCGACGCCGGTTGCCAGTTCAAAGGCGCGAATGTTGCGCCCGTTGCGCCCGATGATGCGCCCCTTCATTTCGTCAGTGGGCAGCGGAACAACGCTCACCGAAATTTCGCTGACATGATCCGAGGCGAGACGTTGAATCGCAATCGAGATCACTTCACGAGCGCGGGAGTCTGCTATTTCGTTCGCTTCTGCTTCTACCTGCCGGATGATACGCGCCATGTCGTTACGCGCTTCGATTTCGGCAGTTTTCATCAACTCTGCGCGGGCTTCATCAGTGGTCATATTGGCAATGCGCTCAAGTTCGGCAAGGTGTTCTTCATGCACTTTCGTCAGGTCTTGCTGTTGTTTATCCATCTTGCTCTGACGTTTGTTCAGGCTCTGCGAACGCTGTTCAAGCTGTTCCAAACGCTTGTCCAGGTCTTCGCGGCGGCGGCGCAGACGTTCGTCTTCAGCATCCAATTCACGGCGGCGGCGCACGGTGATTTCTTCCGATTCGCTGACCGTTTGCTTGGCTTTGGCTTCGGCATCCCGCACGACATTTTTTGCCTGCTGTGATGCCCCTTCGGTGATGCGCTGGGCTTCTTGCTCTGCCAGCAGTTTACGGCTGCGCCCCTGAGATTCCTGGGTGCGTGTTAAACCGTAAATGCCGATCCCCGCTCCTAGTGCGATCCCAACAATCGCCACCAGTAAAAGTGCAACGATGTCCATATCATATGTCGGCGGTCTGTCCTACGAGGCATAGGCATACTCCGCCCTCTCCTCTCTCTGTTAGGTGATGTCGTTCTCATCAAAGTCCTCACCCCCTGCGAAAAAGTCCGGGGTTTCCGCGTCGATTTCCTCAATCAACCGCGTGACGACCCGGCGGGCTAAGTCAAATGAAAAGCCACGCCGTTGTAGAAAGACGTACATTTTGTCACGAAAGGCGCGCTGCTCTGTCCCGCGCAAGCGGCGCATATGCCCATGCGCGGCACGATAAGCGGCGTCTTCGGCATCCAGATTAGCCAGTGCTTCCTGGATGATCGTGTCTGAAATGCCTTTCTGACGTAATTCGTATTGCATCGCACGTGGGCTGGTGGGCTTAAACTGATTGCGATCACGCACCCAAAACGCTGCGAACTGCTGATCGTCAAGGTAACCAAGCGCCGTCAAACGTTCGATGGCGGCGTCGATCACGGGGGGTGGGGTATCTTTCTGTCCGAGATTTTGGCGAACTTCGTGTACACTGCGCGGACGCAGCGATAGAAAGTGCGCGGCTTGGTCAGTTGCAACCGTGACAGCGGCTTGATCCTTCAACGCAGTGATCTCTGCCTCAGAGATCAACTGCCCTTTGCGAAGTCGCGCCGCCTCGTCCAGACTCAAACTCAAGGCATACTCGCTGTCGATGAAGACATTGACGCGCTTTTTATTGCGTTTTTGAACTTCAAGGGCGGTTATCATGCCCATCAAAATCACCACACAAACAAAAACCGTGATCTCCAGAAACGTGACCACGGCTGAATATTCGTCCATCAGATATGCGGTTGCGCCGCGCAAGCTGCGCTAAACTCTACGATTTTTCCGTTGTCGTCTTACACACACAGCGTATATGTTCAGCTTTTGGTTAAAATTCGCTCTTGCAGCACAAACCGTCTTTACCGACGGTGTTAATCCAGCTCTAGCGCCGCATTAATTAAACACGGCGGTGGTAACGTTCAGAGTTACAATACGACCAGTCTTACAGTAAATAATTATCCATGATTTAATGATTTCACACAACAGGCAAAAAAAGAAGCGATTAGCTAAAAGCTAAAATATCCGCTTGACAAAAATACCAAACAGCCTCACTATATCGGTAACGGATATATCCGAAGTCGATATACAGAAGGTCAAGCATGGCAAAGACAGCACCTCCAGAGGGGATGTTACCCCTCACCCCCGCCGTATTTCACATCTTGCTGGCGCTGGCAGATGGCGAAAAACACGGGTACGCCATCATGCAGGAAGTGGCGACGATCACCAACGGTGACATGAAAATGGGACCCGGCACGCTCTACGGGTCGATCAAACGGATGCTGGAAACGGGTTTGATCAGCGAAAGCGACGAACGCCCCGATCCCGCGTTGGATGACGAACGCCGCCGTTATTACCAGCTCACGCCGTTTGGAGAGCAGGTCGCAAGGGCTGAGGCAAAGCGACTCGCGTCACTGCTGCACGCCGCGCACCTCAAAAAGCTGATCGGAAGCCTAAGCTGATGAACACAACCCTAAAATCAACGCGACTGCTTGCGCTTTCCGAGCGGGTGTACCGCGCCTTACTCATCCTGTACCCGTCAGAATTCCGCCGTGACTATGGTCAGCACATGGCACAGGTCTTTCGAGATGTGTGCCGCGATGCTTACCGTCAAGGCGGCGCGTTTAAACTCGCAAACTGGTGGGCTGCTGCCCTGCTTGACCTTCTGGAAACTGTCATTGCAGAACATAGAAAGGTGGATTTTTCGATGTCAAAAGCAAGGTTTATCCAATGGAGCGGGTGGCTGTGTATTCTCGGCGGCGTTTTCTTCGCCGCTGCCAGCATTAGTCAACTTCAACCGGGTTCGCACGATACGTTTGATGGAGTGTATCAACTGTCCGTTACCGCGATTGTGCCGGGCATGGCATTGATTACACTGGGGTTGCTAGGCATGTTTTTGCGCTACAACAGCGCCATGAATTTGTTCGGAAAGCTGGCGCTGCTGGCGGCGCTGATCGGTGCGGCGGTTACGGCGTTTGGATGGCTGCTGACGCTCACAGGTGGGAATTTCTACAGCGTGTTCATGGTTGGGCTGCTTCTCTATCTAGCGGGACACACCGTTTTTGGTGGCTTTGCCACGACCATTCACCTGCTGCCTAAGTGGAATTTTGCCCTGTTGATCGGGAGCGCCCTGCCGCTTACGCTGATTATGCTGTCGTTCGCCAACCAACCCCAAGAGGTCTATGGCGCGAATTGGGGCGGTTTTGCGATGTTGATGTTGGTCAGCATCGGGTGGGTGCTGACGGGCATAGCCCTTAACAGCAAACCCGCCGCATCGATTCAAGCCGTGACCGCCGCAGGATAAGCAGGTTTACAGTTTACAGTTGATCGCAGACCGTTTAGAGTAGAATGGATATTTGACTGTAAACTGTGAACTGTAAACTGTGACTCCTTCAAAAATCCTTGTAACAGGCGGTGGTACGTTTCTGGGTGACAGCATCGCCTCGGCATTATTAGCGGCGGGCGCGGAAGTCACGCTGTTGGTCAGACCGGGCGCAGAAGACCACATCGTCGGGTTAGCAGATCGCGTGCGCGTGATCACGGCGGATTTGTGGAATCCCGCCAGCCTGAAAGGGCGTGCGCGTGGACATCAGCATGTCATTCATACGGTTGGCGGAATGCACGCCGATCCCTCGCAGGGCTTGACCTATCACTATTTGAATTTTGTCTCTGCACGAAACGTTGCAAATTTGTGTGTGAGCGCGGGTGTGCCGCATATGGTGTTGATCAGCAGCGCCCGCGCCCCCTGGTTCAATGCGGGCTATATCGCCGCCAAGCGCGAAGCAGAAGATTACATGGCACGGGTCGGCGTGCGTGGGACGATCATTCGCGCCCCGCTGGTCTATCTGCGTGGGTCACGGCGACCCCTGTTTTATCAACTTGTCACTCTGTTGGGGCGCATCCCGCCGATCTCGTGGCTTGGCATGGGGCGAATTGCACCGATGCCTGTCGATGTGCTGGCACGCGGAATCGTGCGGCTGACGCTTGAACCGCGTTCGGACAGCAAAATTTTCTACGCACGGGATTTGCGTCGAGCGAATACGCGGCGGGAACAGACCAGCGGATCACCGAACGAGCCGCTGCTCTCCGACGATTCGACGAAGCCGAAAAGCCCCTTTCGCCAGCATGGGGAAGATGTGCCGTTCGGCTGGACTCCCCCTGATAAAAAGGGTTGATGTGTGACACTCATCCCCGCTATC
>JBBQRJ010000124.1:0-11276 GCA_038214955.1 Aggregatilineales bacterium
GTAGGGTTGCCAGCTTTCGTCCGCGATGATCTCCGCAATCGCGTCAATCACCAGCCGCACCTCGTCATCACTGTTGTAGAAGTGCGGCGCAACCCGAATCCCCGCGCCCTCGCGGAAATCGATCACGAGGTTACGCGCCAAAAGCGCACGGCTGATCTCGTAGGCATTCGGCATGTTGAGTGTGACCGTTCCCGCCCGTTGATCAACCGTGCGCGGCGTGTTGATCTGGTAACCCGCTTGATCCGCGAGATCGATCAGCATGGAGGTTTGGCGAATCGACTTGGCGCGGATCGCATTTACGCCCACTTGCGAAATGATCTCGACGCCCGGCTGAATCGCATACAACGACGCGATCCCCGGTGTGCCGTTGGCGAGTCGATAGGCATCCTCACGCAGGTCGAAATGCTCCACGTCAAAGGCGAAGGGTCGCTGATGCGCGAACCAGCCCGTCATGCGCGGGTTGAGCGCGGGCAGCAGGTCAGGGCGGACGTACATAAATACGCCGCCGGGTCCCCCGCACATCCATTTGAGCGTGCCGCCCACGTAGAAATCAACGTCCGCCACCTCCACCGGAATGATCCCGACGCTGTGATAGCCGTTGAACAACACCTGCGCCCCTACCGCGTGCGCCTTCGCGGTAATATCGCGCATGGGCATGATGTAGGCGCTGCGAAACAGCACATGACTCAAGCTGACGAGGCGCGTCCGTTCGTCAATCGCGGCAAGGAGTTCATCGGTATCAATCGTGATTCCGTCGTGACTGCGAATCATCTGCACTTCGATATGCGGCGGAAGATTGCGCGTCACGCTGTACACATCCGACGGGAAATCTTGATCGCAAATCACGACCTTATTTCGCCGCGTATCGCTGAAATCTAACGCGCTGATCAAAATACTGTTGGCGGTGCTGGCGTTCTCGTGTAGCAGCACGCTCCCCACCGGAGCGCCCATCAACGGCGCAATCTGGTCACCTACCGCCCGCTTGAGTTCCCACCATGTCGGGTTGTCCTCGTAGGATTGTCCCCATGCGCGGACACCGAGCGTCGCCCATGTATCAGCAAAGTCACGCAGTTTGTCGTAGACGGCGCGGGGCATTGCGCCAAGCGAGTTCGAGATCAGGTAGGTGCAGGTATCCAAGATGGGGAAAGCGTCACGCCAGTTGAGCAAATCAGTCATGGAGAGGAGTCCGTATGCGTAAAGTGTAGAGAGATTTTACTGAATCGTAGGGTGGGTGTCGATGAGTCTTTTGGACGATGCGTGGCTTCTCCCGACAAAAGATGTTCTCAATAGGCTCCCGCGTTATGCTTAACGGGCAAATTGACTTTAGGAGATTTTTATGATTCTCGTTGCGGGGGATTTTGAAAACAGCGGCACAGCGATTGCGTGGGCGCTGATGCGGGAAGGTAAAACGGCGCTCGAAGCCATTGAACAGGGAATTCGCGCCGTTGAAGCGAATGTCGAGGATGGGTCAGTCGGTGTGGGCGGATTTCCCAACGCGCTTGGCATAGTAGAACTTGACGCGGGTGTGATGGATGGACGGGATCGTTCCAGTGGGGCGATTGGTGCGCTGCAAGGCTTCATCCACCCGATCACAGTGGCGTATGCTGTGAAAAATCTGCTGCCCCATGTGCTGTTGGTGGGTGAAGGCGCGGCGCGATTCGCCCGCGAGATCAACGCAGAGCGCGGCGAACTGATCACCGAAGCGATGCGCGAAAAGTGGATTGCATGGCGCAGCGAACACCAGTTTGATCCCGAACAAAGCCTGATCGACGCAGTGTATCACGGACGTGATCCGCAAAAGTCGGGCGGGACAACCGTCTACCTCGCGCAAGATGATCGTGGCGATATTGCGGTTGCCACCAGCACGAGCGGTTGGGCGTGGAAGTATCCCGGCAGGTTAGGCGATACACCGATTGCAGGCGCGGGCTTCTATGCCGATAACCGCTTTGGTGCAGCGGCGTGTACGGGCATGGGTGAAATTGCCATCCGATCCGGTTTGGCGCGGGTGGTCGTCGCTTACATGGAAATGGGGCGCACGGTGAAAGACGCCGTACAGTTGGCAATGGCAGACCTCAGCTATCACCGTGACCAGACACGGGGGATCACCGTGTATGCGATTGATAGCAAAGGGGGTCACTATGTCGCTAATATCCCGATGGCAAGCTACAACCCTAATTATTATTACGCGGCGCTTGACGGGGAAGAAACACCGATTCGGCGCGAGTCGGAGACGCTGACGGGCGGGTAAAATATAATCCCCTCCTCCGAATTCAAGGCTGAGGGGGCGACACCTGTTTCTGCCCGCCTGACCCCCTCAAAGGGTCGGGCTATGGGAAGAAAGCCCCGTGAACGGGGCTAAACAGCCTCCTTTAGGAGGCTTACAGGCTTTTCTGGTAGCCGGAGGCTTTAGCCTCTGGCGGTGAATGGGCGAACTGTCGCCCCCTCAGCCTGAATTCAAGGAGGTGAGATAAACGTTTACCCCCGTAACGTCATCGCGTGATTTGGCGCAAGCAGGAACGGTGGTAGATACGCTGGAATATTCGAGAACGGCAGCACTTCCGGTTTCAGCGTAATCCCAAGCTGGTCGCGCATGAACGCCCGCCGCGCTTGAATCCGCGCCCATGCTTCAGGGTAGGCAGACTCAAACTCAGCGCGGAGCGTTTCGTCTGCCAGCGCGATTCCGTCCTCAATATTGGTCGTGAAATACGGCGATCCGGTTGCCGGAATAACATCCACTTGCAGCGCCATACCCGATTGCAAACGTTCGGTTGAACCGTCATAAATCGGCGAGTTGAGCCATTCATCGAGGTGAATCAAGTGACCGGGATTCAGCCCCACGTTATAGAACGGATCACCGATGCGATCATGAATGATGCGGTACAGGTCGCCGCCTGTCACGCCGATCCCGATGTGTTCATACCACGCGGCGACAGCTTCAAAGTACGGCGCTACCAGTTTGGCGACATAATCCCGAATGCCTTCCGGTAGATCGTTTGCGCTGTTGACCATAAAGCCCGCCCGTGCGGTCAGCCCGCCCCACAAACCGAGCGCCGTTGTGAACGGATCGCCCGTGCGAATTACGCGGGAAGACGGACTCCCCATGCCCGCGAAGGCACGTTCGCCCGCCGACAACATCAGATGTGCCGACAGCGGAATCCCGTTGAGGCGCATCAATTCGACGGCATTATATTCGGTCATGCCGGGTTGGATGCCGAACAACACATTACGCACGGCTTGAGAGGCGTAGGTTGCGGCGAACTCAAACTGTGCCAGTTGATCAACCTCGTTGATCGCACGTAATCCCGACGTTCCCATGAGCAGCGCATTGGCGTTCGTGACCGATCCGCCTGTTAGGTCGCGCAGACTGTCTACGATGTAGGCGGGAATCTCGATCCACGTTTCCGGCGAGTCGCTTTCACGCTGATCGAAGTGCTTCCACCCCGCCACGCCGACTCGCTTGCCGCGCCCTACGCCCGCTTCTTGCAGAATGGCGCTCAGGCTGGCGCTGCGGTCTCGCGGCTGACCCAACAAACTAAAGCTCTGGTACAGCACAATGTCGAGATCATCTTTGATCGGGCTAATTTGCACGTAGCCATACCCCTCGTTGCCGACCAACAGCACGGGTTTGACGCCGCGCCCATGCTCAAGGTTGAGGATGAGCAAGGCTTCCTCAAAACGGGGATCGTAACCCGTGAGATAGGTCAAATTGGCGCTGTGTTCCCGATCTGCATACACAATGAACAGGTCATAGGCTTTTGCCCGCGTGTACAGGTGATCTAACCGTTGGCGGTAAGTTTCCGGTGGGATGTGCGGCTCTATGGTAGGGAGTCCGAAGTCGGGCAGCGTAAGGGGTGTTAAGTGTGCTGGCATCAGAGATTCTTTCGATTTAGAACGTTTAACAGGATGCTTCAACTATACCGCGTTCGGGGCAAACTGCGCCTATTTGTGCTATCATAAACGAGTCTAAAGGCTTAAATAACCAAGTGTAATCTTATGCTCCCCATTCGACTCGAAATCAAAAATTTTCTCGCCTATCGTTCGCCTGACCCGATCCGCTTCGACGGGATTCATCTTGCGTGCCTCACGGGGATGAACGGCGCGGGTAAATCGTCGCTCCTCGACGCGATCACCTATGCGCTGTGGGGCAAAGCACGCGGAAACAATAAAAACCTCGAAGACCTGATCCATCAGGGTCAGAACGATATGCACGTCCAATTAGACTTCGAGCAGGAAGGCATCACCTATCAGGTGGTGCGAAAGCGCACGCGCAAAGCGGGCGGGTCGGGGTCGCTAGAGATGTTCTCGGTCAACGAGGACGGCACGCGCAACAACATGAATCAAGGCAGCACGCGGGCGACTCAGGCGAAAATTGACGAGATTATCAAGCTGAATTACGAAACATTTGTTGACTCGGCGTTCATCCAGCAGGGCAGAGCGGACTCCTTCACGCTCAAGCCAGCGGGCGAACGCAAAAAGATGCTGGCAGAAATCCTCAACCTGTCGCGTTTTGGCGATTATGAAGAAGCAGTCAAAGCGACGATCAAGACGCTCGACAACGAAATCAGCGGTATCGACATGCGGATCAAAGAGATTATCACTGATTTGGGACGTGAGCCTGAATTACGCCGCGTGCTGAATCAAGCCGAAGCCGAACAGAAGGACGCCGAAACACGCTTGAACGAGTCGGAGGCGCGGCTGAAAGAGGTCGAACACGCGCCCGCCGCACGAACTCAAGCGATGGATCAAGCGGCGGCGCTCGAAACGCGCCTCAACGGGATCAACGCTGATCTGGCGCTGGTAGAGGCGGAGATCACGCGGCAGGTTGCCCGCATTGAAAGCTATAACAAGGTGATCGCAGAACAGGATCACATTCAAGCGGGCTATCAGGCATTGCAAACCGCCCGTACCGCTGGCGATGAATTGGCGGAAAAGCTGCGCCAGTGGAGCGACCTCGAAACGCGGCGGCATGGGTTGGAACGCCAGCTTGACGCGGCACGGACAGAACTCAAACAGGTGATCAGCGGGTATGAAGCCGACGTGAAAAGCCTTGAGAAAACGGTCAAGGCGGCGAAAACGGACGATCTGGTGAAACTTCAAACGGAGATCGACGGGCTGAAATCCCTGGAAGGTGAGCGAGAGAATTTCCAGACGGAAATCGTCACGATGGAACGCACACGCGCAGAATTGACGGCAGAAAATACAACGTTGAAAGCCGAAATGGATAAGATGGTGGAGCGGCGCAATCGCTTACGCACCGCAGACGGCGCGATGTGTCCCGTATGCAATCAGCCGTTGAGCGAGTCTGCCCGTGATGAGATGATCGTCACGATTGAGAGCGACGGCAAAGAAATGGGAGATCGCTACCGGGCAGGAAAAGCCACCATCGAAGACATGAACACGCAAATTAAACAGCGTAATGCGGTGCTGCAAGATATGGGACTCGAAATTAAGCGCATGACGACGCTCGAAAAGCAAGCGGGCGCTCTCACCGCGGGAGTCGAAGCGGCGCACAGGGCGTCAATGCAGTTGGATGAAATTCGGGTGAAACTCGGCGCGGCACACGATCAATTAGCGGCTGAGGCGTTCGCGGGGGAACTACGCGGTCAGCTTGCGGCGCTCACCGCCGAACGCGATTCGCTTGGCTATGACAGCAACGCACACGGCGAAATCCAGAGCAAATTGAAAACCTTCAGCGCGTATGAGTCGCGCCAGAAAGAATTAGAGATCGCCCTCGCCGCCCTGCCCGATCTGCAAGCCAATTTGGAAGAAAAAACAGCGGGGCGCGAACGACTCACCGAAGCGCGAACGGTAGAAAACGCGAATTTGACAGCGTTGCGCGGGCAGATCAGCGAACTGGAAACGCTCGTGCGCGAACATCAAACGCGGACAATGGAAGTACGTCAGTTCCGGTTAGCCGAACGTCAAGCGTATGACCGTTTGGTCAGCGCACGTCAAGACCTCATGGCAATGGATGATCTGCGCGTTCGCAAAACTGAACTCGAAGCACGGTTGAGCAATCGGCGTGGGGAACGGGCGACCTACGACGAACTGCGACTCGCCTTTAGCAAGAACGGCATCCCCGCCATGATCATTGAGACGGCAATCCCCGAACTCGAAGTCACAGCGAATCGGCTGCTCACGCGCATGACGGATGGTCGCATGAACCTGTCGATGTCAACCCAGCGCGAGAAGAAAGACGGCGGCGTGGCAGAAACGCTCGATATTCAAATCTCGGATGAACTCGGCACGCGGGCGTATGAGATGTTCAGCGGCGGCGAGGCGTTCCGCATCAATTTTGCGATTCGCGTGGCGCTCTCGCAGATGCTGGCGCGTCGTGCGGGCGCACATTTGCGGACGTTGTTCATTGATGAAGGGTTCGGCACGCAGGACGACGAGGGGCGTAACAAACTGGTCGAGGCGATCAACGCCGTGCAGGACGAATTTGCGATCATCCTGGTGGTGACGCACATCGAAGAACTGCGCGATCAATTCCCCGTGCATATCGCCGTTGAAAAGACGAGCGACGGCAGCCGCGTGACCATCCGTTAGCTATGCTACAATGGACGAAAAGCGAGAGGGGGTGCATCATGAATACGCCTAGCGTAAAAGAACAACTGATCGCCAAGCTAGATCAACTGACGGATGATGAGCTAGCAGACCTGCTAGAATATATTGAGATCATGCAGTATACCAAAGTCATGAATTCGATGACCTTGCCTGATGACTACAGCATCGAAAACGATGGGTTGGTAGGATTTTTGTCAGGAACAACCGATCTGGCGGAACGGATCGAAGATATTCTCTATGGCGAATCCGAAATTGAACAACCCGTTCAGGAAACCAAGTAAAAAATGGATGCAGTAGCCGATACGAGTTTCGTTGTTGCTGTTGCTATTCGATCTGAAAACTATCATCAAGCCTGCCGTACTATTTATGAGCGCGAGAAAGCGATCATTCTTCCGCAAACAACTTTAAATGAAGTCGCGTATATGCTGCGAACTCGTTACGATTATCAGGCAGTCATTCATTTTTTACGCCAACTTCCGACTTCTAAATATCGACTTGTCGAACTTACGTCAGTAGACATCGCTCGTACAGTTTTGATTTTGCAAAAGTACGCCGACTCACGGGTGGATTTTGTCGATGCGACCATTGCCGCCGTCGCAGAGCGCATGAATATCACGCGGATTTTGACGCTGGATCGCCGTGACTTCGGTTTGATTCGCCCTAAGCATGTTGATCGATTCGAGTTATTGCCAGAGCCTAACTAATGCGAAACATGAAAACGCCTCACCTCATTTTGATCGCTTCATTCGTCTTGCTGGCGTCGCTTCTAGTAGTTGCGCCCATGACCATCGCGCAGGACGTACAGCCGACACGAACGCCGCTGTTTGGCGATACGTTCGGTTTGCCTACGCCCACCTTTGGAGATACGCCGATCCCCATCAGCTTGACGGGCGTCAACGGGCGGGCGGATCGCGGACCCGTCGCCATCCGTTCGGGACCCGGTTTGGAATTCCCACGCATCGGGCGCATTTCAAGCGGGCGCTCGATTGATATTATCGCCTGGAATGCATGGCAGCGCGGACGCGAATGCTCGGTCACGTTTGCCAATGATCTCGATATGTGGGTGCAGGTGCAGTTCGGGCTACAAACCGGGTGGGTAGCGCGGTGTGTGCTGACTATCACCGGACGCTTAACCGACTTGCCCATGATCACCGCAACGGGCGAACGCATTTTACAGCGATAAAATTTGAACCGCAGAGATATAGCGAAAATTTTGTCTCCCCTCCCTGAATTCGGGGAGGGGTCGGGGGTGGGGTCTGAACGAGGGATCAAACGGATGCGGCGGACAACAATTTACATACTCTGTTTGATTACCCTGCTGGCGTCGGGCTGCGGGGCGAGTTTCGCGCCGATTGTGCCAACGACTCGCCCGACTGCGACGCTTACGCCGACGGATGCGCCGAGTCGCACGCCTGCGCGTAACATCACGCCAACACAACCGCCGAGTCCTATCCCCGCAACGGTGACGGGCGGACCCTCTCCAACGCCGCTGTTCGGGCAAGCTATCACCGCTGTTAGCTCTTTGCCGACTGCCACCCGTCCCTTTAACCCCAACGCGCCGCGCATCGAGTTTTTCACGGCGGGGGCGGCGGCAGTCGCACCGGGAGATTCGATCACGCTGTACTGGTCTACACGCGGGACAACTGCCGCCAATATCTATCGGGTAGAGCGCGGCGTGCGTAATCAGGTGTGGCAGGTCGCCGCCGATGGTAATTTGCTCGTCACGACGCGCCGTGCAGATCGCGGATCGCTCGAATTTTTGCTGACAGCGGGAGACGACGATCAACGGGTGGAGCAAACGCTCATCATACCGCTGGCGTGTCCTGATGTGTGGTTCTTCCAACCACCGCCAGAAAGCTGTCCCACAGGCGCGGCGCAAGAGACGTATATCATCGAAGAACCGTTCCAAACCGGACGCATGATCTACATTCAAATGAATGAAGTGGTCTATTCCCTGTTCAACGACGGATTCGATCCGGGTTGGATTGCGATTGAAAACCGTTTCGATCCCAATGTTCATCCCGAATCCGAACCCAGTTTCGCGCCGCCGCCGGGCTTGGTTCAGCCGCTGCGCCGACTCGGTTTCGTGTGGCGCGGCAATGACACCGTGCGTAATCGACTTGGCTTAGGGACTCAACCGGAATTCGCCTTCGATGGTTTTGTGCAAACGTCTATCTCTGAAGGCGAAGAAATGCTCTATGTGAGCAGTTCTGACGGCACGGTGTTACAACTGCTGCCACAGGGCGAAGGCTGGCAAATAATCACGACGCCTTAATCGAGCCTCACCCCTTGCCCCTCTCCATTTGGAGAGGGGAGACGAGCAAAACGAGTGGGGATGAGGTCATATTAGGAGATTTTTGCATGTTAAATGAAACCGCTTCATCGACTGATGATCGTCCCGTGCTGCGATCATCGGTGCGGCAGGTGCCGAACGAAAATAACGCCGTTCGGGATGAACTTCGCCAGATTGTGATGTCCGTCCTCATGATCGAGCGCGAGATCACGCAAGAGGGCGATAAAGAAATCTCTCAGAGTTTGATCCCGCTCGGCATGGATGGGCGATTGTTGGCGTCCTTTGAGGGTCGCCTTTTGTTCGACTCCGAACAAGCCTATGATCGGTTGGATAAAGTCCTCAAGCCGATGAACTATCTCGCCCTGTTCCGCGAGGCAAACGGAAAGCACATCGTTCACATTGCGGCGGGTCGGGTCAACCCCGGCGAACGCTCGTGGACGCTCAACTTGATTCTGTTCATCGCCACGCTGTTTAGCGTGCTGCTGCTTGGTACACAGATTGCTATTGGCGAAATGGGGCTGGTTGATCCGGGGTTTGCCAACCAGATCGCTGAGAATTGGCTGGTGGAATTGTGGCGCGGACTTCCCTACGCCATCAGCATTCTGTTGATTCTGGGCGGGCATGAGTTAGGGCATTACTTCGCGGCACGCTATCACAAGCTGTCGGTCACGCTGCCCTATTTCATCCCCGCGCCGTTCATCAGCCTGTTCGGGACGTATGGCGCGTTCATCCAACTACGCGAACCGATCCGCAACCGCAAAGCCCTGCTCGATGTGGGCGCATCGGGTCCGCTCATCGGCTTGCTGATTGCGATCCCGATTCTCGTGATCGGCTTAAGCACATCGACTGTCGGTGCAATTTCGCCGGGCGGGATGCTTGAAGGTAATTCACTGCTCTATGCGCTGACCAAAACCGTGTTATTCGGACGTTTTCTGCCCGCTGATGGAATTGATGTGACGATCAACCAACTGGCGACGGCGGGTTGGGTCGGGCTGTTCATCACGGGGTTGAACCTGCTGCCGATTGGTCAACTGGACGGCGGACACATCATCTATTCGCTGATCGGCAACCGCGCACGGGTGTTGTACATCCCGATTATGGCGGTGCTGGTCGTTCTCACGCTGCGATTCACTGAAGCATGGTTACTGTGGTTGGCGCTGTTGTTCCTGTTCGGACGTGTGTACGCGACCCCGCTCGATATGATCACCAAACTGGATAGACGCCGCCAATTGATCGCCGTATTGAGCCTGATCGTGTTCGTCGTGACCATTGTGCCGATCCCGTTTACGTTTGTATCAGAAGGGACAGGCGGGTTGGAAAGTCAGGGCGCGATGCTCACCGTCGGGTTGGTCACGATGCTGAAACTGTTCCGCAAACGATGAACCTAACCCTCTCGTAAAGTCAGTTTTGAACTCTTTAGGAATCTGGCGCGTAAATGGTGTATAATAGAACAAATGTATCACCATATTCAGGGGACGCGCTCATGCCTTTTAAAGTGGAACAGATCAACGACGAACCGATCATGACCATGACTTCTCGCGGTTTTGTGACGAGTCAAGACGCGCTGGAGATGAGCGAAGCATGTGCTGTCCTCATGGACAAAATTGGCACACCGACCTACTGGATTCTTGATGTTTCAGATTCACAAAGCGACTTTCAACAGTTGTTCAACATCATTTTGACGCAAAGCAAAGGCAAACCCGGCACGGCGACTGACCCGCGTGGTATTGGCGCGATTGTCGGGACGAATCCCCTGATCAAACTGTTCCAGAACGCGATCAAGCAGCGGCAGTTCGGCGGCATGAATTTGCCGATGTTCACGTCGATGGACAGCGCATTAGCGGCGATTCGGTTGCAAATTGTACAGAAAACCAGCCGTCTTGCATGAAAGTAGGGTGCTATGAGTTATCGGCGTGACGATTGGATTGACGATGACGAATACCCTGATGATCGGGATGTCGAAACGTTAGGCGACGAGTCAACGCCGGATAATCACCCGCTCACAATTGGCTATGTCGGGCGGCGTCCTTCCTTCTGGACGCCCGCCCGCTTGATCCTGCTGGTCATTGTGTTGATCGTGGTCGCGGCGCTCGTGCTGCCTCTACTGATGCCTCTGCTGCGTTAAACAATCGTGCTACAATACGATAGATACAAACGGAGTCGTGAGTAAACACGATGGCAGTTATAAGGCACGAACAAACCGTATATGATGAGGTAATGGATTTCCTGCTCTCCCAACCCACGTCGGAGCAAGTGATCGCTATGCGTCCTTCGGAGTTCGCACAAGAACGGATGCGTTATCTGCTGGATGGAAGTCGAAACAACACGCTTAATGATGTTGAACGAGTCGAATTAGACGAAAATATTCAGCTAGAGCATTTTGTACGCCGTTTGAAAATTCGCGCCCGATTAAAAC